>CAYFYD010000005.1:22188-24750 GCA_964347195.1 uncultured Ectothiorhodospiraceae bacterium | reverse complement strand
CGTCTGACCGCGCCTGCCCGGCCCCCTTCGACCCAGACGCCACCCACGCCGCCAGCTCCCCCTCCCCCCCCCGCCCCCTCCCCCCCCCCCCGCGCCCCCTCCCGTCATTCCCGTGCCCCTTCCCGTGATTCCCGTGGCCCCTCCCGTCATTCCCGCGGAAGCGGGAATCCATGTGCGCAGCCGAACACGCATGCGTCCCGGTCCTGTCCGACGCGAGCTGAGCCGGGTGTCGCCGGCGGATGCGGCATTCCGGCCGGCCGCGGGCGCGCCCCGCCGGCAACGGGGCTTCACCCTGCTGGAGCTGCTCGTCGTCCTCGCGCTGGTGGGCCTGGTCACCGCGGTCGCGCTTCCCGACCTCCAGCGGCTCTACGCCGCCGTCACCCGAGAGACCGAGCGCGAGTACATCCTGGACCAGTTCGTGGGCATTGGCCTGCGGGCAATGCGCCAGGGGCGGAGCTACGTGGTCGTCGACGGCGGAGGCCCGCGGGAGCCCGATCCCGGGGACCCGGCCGGGACGGGCGCCGCGCCGGCGGCCGGGGTCGCCGGAGGCCACGACCCGGACTTCTTCTCCCCTTCCCGCGCCGGCTACCGGCCCTACCCGATCGATGTGCCCGAGGGCTGGGAGATCCGGCTCGAGCCGCCCCTCGTGGTCCGCGCGAACGGAGTCTGTCTCGGCACCGTGCTCACCCTGCGCCACCCGGGAGGTGGGGAGTCGCGCACAACGCTCGAGCCGCCCCACTGCCGGGTCGACCCGGATGCCTGATTTCCGGTTCGGGGAGGTGTCCGTGCAAGCTCTCCCTGGCAGGAGACCACTCCGCGCTCGGAGAAGGAGTCTCGACTTGGCGCTTGGCCAATTTCGAGCGCAGGAGACCACTCCGCGCTCGGAGAAGGAGCTTCGGGAATCCATGCGGAACGAAGGAGGATGGCGAAGACTGTATTTCCATGATGGCCGTCCCGCCGCCATATCGGAGCGGGCTCCCCCGTGACTGGAGCCATGAGTCGCATTCACGGTGACGTTGGAAGCTCGAGTTCGATCGAGGTCCGAAGAGCCGGGGGAAGCTCCATGCAAGCGGAAGCCGTTCGGCAAAGCGCCGGAGTCCGCCCCTCCTTTCGCCGCTCGAGGGGTTTCACCCTGCTGGAGACCATGGTCGCGCTCGTGGTCTTCGCGGCGGCTGCCATGGCCCTGTACGGACTCTTCAACACCAACCTTGTCGGCCTCGTCCGCGCTCACGACGTCTCGCGCCAGATGCCGGCGGCGCGCCAGGTCATCGAGCACCTCTCGTCGATCAACCCGCGGGAAGAAGACGCGGGAAGCATCGAGCTCGACGGGGTGCGCGTCGCGTGGTCGGCGAAGCTGGTGGAGCCCGCGCGTCAGAGCCAGAGCGCGGTCGGCGGCCTCGGCTACTTCGAGGTCGGGCTCTACGAGCTCGAGCTCACGATGCACGAGGGGGAGCGCCCGCTCGGCACTTGGCGGATGCGCGTGGTCGGGTACGAGAAGGTGCGGGAGCCGAGCTTCTGATGCCCTTCCCATACCGCGCCCGGCAGGAACGTTCAGAAGTCGATGTGGGGTACTCGTCCGGGCATCCGAGCCCGTCACTCCCGCGCCCCCTCCCGTCATTACCCGCTCCCCGGCCGGGGTCGGGGACAGGGTCCGCGGGGATCCATTCCGGTCAACGCTCCCAGAAACTCGAGTTTGCTGTGAAAACAGACTCGGGACGGGCGATGTACCGCGCCCCCAGGAGAAGCGCCTTCGCGACGCCGGACCTTTTCATGCGACGGGGTGGCCGGCTCGTCCATGCGGGTTCCGGAGAGCCCTGCCGCGCCCGGGGGCTCACCCTCATCGAGATGCTCGTGGTCCTCGTGCTGGTGGCGCTGCTCGGCACCCTCCTCGTCCAGGGCGCCGGCTTCTTTCTCGGCAAGTACGCGACGGTGCAGCGCGTGCACCGGGAAGCGACGCTCGCCGAGCTCCACCAGCACTGGTTCGCGTCCACCCTCCAGGCCATGCTGCCCTCCCGCCTCGAAGCCCGCCGCTTCGCCGGCGGCCCGGCCTCCTTCGAGGGCGTCACCCTGCAAGCCCTCTCGGCGGAGCCCGGCCGGCCGGTTCGCGTCCGCTGGTCCCTGGAGGGCGACGGGGGAGCGACGGCCGTGCTCTACCAGGAGGAGAGCGCCGCGCCCTGGACCGTGCTTCGCGCGGACGCCGCCGGGCTCGCCTTCCAGTACGCCGACTCGGCCCGCGAGTGGCACGACCGCTGGCCGGTCACCGACGATGCGCTCGAGCGCATCCCCCGCCTGGTCCGGCTGGCGGCGGCGGGCGGGCGCACGCTCTGGCTCGCGCGCCTCGAGCTCTTCCCGGTGCCCGTTCCCAACTACCGCGAGGAGTTCTGAGTCCGGTGCGCCGCAGCTCGGGGGGCTTCGTGCTGATGGCGACCCTGTGGGCGCTCGCCGCGCTCGCCCTGCTCGCTGCCTACATCGACGGGGTCGTGGGCGGGGGACTGGGCCGCCGCCTGGGGGGGGGGCGGGGGGGGGTGGGTGGGGTGGCGGGGGGGGGGGCCGGGGGCGGCC
>CAYFYD010000005.1:0-22178 GCA_964347195.1 uncultured Ectothiorhodospiraceae bacterium | reverse complement strand
GCTGCCTACATCGACGGGGTCGTGGCCTCGGACCTGCGCCAAGCCCTGGAGGCGAAGCGGGCGCTGGAGGCAGAGCTCGCGCGGCGCAGCACCGAGGCCACCCTCGTCTACCTGCTCGCGACGGGCCGCATGAACCACCGCGCGCTGATCCTGGAGGAGGAGCAGCGCTTCGCCGACGCACTGCCGGACGGCGAGTACCTGCCGGACCACGGTGACGGGGAGGTCCTGCTGACCGGCGCGGTGTACGCCGGTCCCGGCGGGATCCGCTTCTCCGTCCAGGACGAAGGCGGTCTGGTGTCGGTGAATGCGCCGGGCTTTCCGCTCTTCGCGGAGCTGCTCGAGCACGCCGGGGTCGCCGTCTCCGAGGCGGAGCGGATCGTGGCCCGGGTCGAGGACTACATCGATGCGGACCAGGATTTGAGCCTGAACGGTGCCGAGCGCCACGACTACGAGCGGAGCGGCGCCCCGCCGCCGCTCGACTGGATCATGGCGAGTCCCCACGAGCTCCGCGACGTCCTCGGGGTCGGCCAGTCGATCCCTCCCGCCCGATGGCGATGGCTGCGCCCCCTGCTCACCATGCGCCCCGTGTACAGCTACAATTTCAACACCATGCACCCCGAAGTGCTGGCCGTCGCGCTCGGACTCGACGAGAGGAGGCTGGAGGGGGTGCTCGAGGAACGGGAGAAGGGTCCTTTGTGGCGTCTGGCCCGAATCGCGATGCTGAGCGGCCGGCATCTGGACGTGGACGAGCTGGATGTGCGCATGATCCCGACGAGCTTCGTGCGGATCGCGGTGTGGCACGAGGGCCGGGGCTCGCGCGTCCTCAGCGGGGTCGCCCTCACTCCCCTCGGTGAGTTGGCGCCCTGGCGCACGGACTACCGTTACTCCGAACCCATCGCCACTTCTGGTGCTTCGAGGACGCCTCGTGAAGCTCCTCTTGCCGCTCCGGCGCCTCTTCTCCAGTAAGCCGAACCTCATCCAGACCCGGGAGGGCGTGTCCGGGTTGCCGGTCAAGTCCGTGCACGCGCACTGGATCGTGAGCCGGGGCCTGTGCATGTACCGCTGCGAGGACATGAGCGGCGTTCCCCGCAACCGGCGCCGCTCCGCGCTCGCGCTGAAGCTGCCGGTGTGGAGCCCCTTCGTGCGCACCGGCCACCACTGCGTGTGGTCCGGCGCTTGGGCCATGGTGTGGTTCTGGGACGAGGACAAGGTCTCCGCTGCCCGCGAGGCCCACCCCGGACCCCGCGCGAAGGTCCCGGCGCGGGTGCTCCCGGAGACGGTGTTCCACCCCCGAAAGCCGAACGGTGTGCACCTTCAGGCCTGCCGGGAGGGCTTCGAGCTCCAGCACTGGCGCGCGGACCTGCTCGTGGACGCGTTCTGGTTTCCCGAGCGCCCGAGCGAGCGGCAGACAGGCTGGTTTCTCGGCCGCCAGGAGGGCGATGTCCGCACCGCGGCCCCCGAGAGCCTCCCCGAGGCGCCGGGCGCCCCGATCGCGGCCGAGCCGTGGTCCACCTCGTTCACCCCCCGGGAGTGGCTCGAAGCCAACGAGCGCGCCGTGGTCGCGGTCTGCCTCCTCGCGCTCTCGCTGGTGGTCCTCTGGCAGGAAGCCCGCTTCTGGAAGGTCCGCCACCTCGAGCGGGCGGTCGCGGCGGAGCTCGCCCGCATGCAGGACCGGCTCGCCCCGCTCCTCGAGGCGCGCAACGAGCTCCTGCGCCTGCGCCGCACGAACCGCGCGCTCTCCGACATCCTGAGCGAGCCTTCCCAGGCCCGCCTCATGGGCCTGGTGGACCGCGCGCTCCCCAGCGCGCAAGCCGAGTTCCGGGAGTGGCGCTACCAGCAGCGCGAGCTCGAGCTGGTGGTCGAGGACCCCGATCCGGACCCGATCGCCTATGTCCGTGCCCTGGAGGCGGAGCCGCTCTTCGAGCAGGTGCGGGCCGAGCCCGCCCGCGGCGAGGGCCGGCTCGAGATCACCCTGAAGGTGCGGGGGTGAAGGCGTTGCGCCGCGCCTCGAGGCCCCTCGCGGCGGAGCTCGCCGCCAACGCCCGGCTGCGCTTCGGAGTCTGGTCGGTCCTCGCCATCCTCCTCGTCTACTGCATCCTGGTGCAGTCCGACCGGCTCGCGGCGGCGCAGGCCGACTATGCCGCGGAGGTCGGGCGCCTCGCGAAGGCCGGGCAGGTGCTCGCCGGCCGGGACTGGCCTTCGCTGCTCGAGGCCGAGCGCGAGGTTCACCGGAGGCTCGAATCGCGCTTCTGGCGGGCGGAGACCGAAGGGCTCGCGCAGGCCAAGCTGCAGGACGCGCTCGGCGGAGTGGTCGAAGGGCTCCGCCTCCGCGACGCCCGTTTCCGGAGCGGCGTGAGCCAGGCGGTGCCGGGGCTGCCCGGGATATGGCGGGTGCAGACCCGGCTCGACGCCGGCTATCGCTCCGGAGCGGAGCTTCAGATGCTCCACGCGCTCGCCACCCACCCGGTGAAGCTCGTCGTCGACCGGCTGAGTCTCGTTCGGCGGGAGCGGCACGACTCGCGCGTGGTGCTCATCCTCTCCGCCTACTTCGTCGGGGTGGAGGAGGGAGGGTAGCGGCGGGGGGCATGCTCTTCGGCCGCCCCCGTCTCGCTTGCGACGATACACCACCCGATCGGAAACGGCCACGCGGGGCCTCCCGCCCGGGCGCGGGGCCTCGACTACCCGAGGCGCGCGCTCCCGGTACGCGCCTCGGGCGCGCCTACCCGAAAACCCGCCATGCGATGGCGACCACGAAGGCCAGGACGAAGCCGGTCATCCACTTGAGCAGGAGCAGGCTCGCCTTGATCTCGGCGATGTCGGCGTCGTAGCGAGCGACGGATTTCGCCGCTTCCCGCGCCTTGTCCTCGGCGGCGCCGGCGTCGACGAGCGCCGCGTAGACCTCGCTGTTCATCGTGCTCATGGGCGTCCCCGCCGACCGTCCCCGTCTCTCCCGCGACGATACACCACCCGATCACGAGCGGCCACACGGGGGCTCCCGCCCGGGCGCGGGGCCTCGACTACCCGGAGGCGGGCGCGGGCTCTACAATCCTCGCGGTGAACGGAAGGGCCTTTGCCTGGCGCCTCTGGGGCGGCGTCATCCTGGTCGGGGCGGTCGTCGTCGCGGCCGCGCTCGCGGCTCCCCTGCGCCTGCCCGAGACCGCGGCGAGGGCGGAGCGGGCGGATGTCCTCCCCGAAGGCGCGGCGGAGCCGGCACCCGAAGACCTCGCGGCTTTCCTGGAGATCCGGCGCTGGGGCGCGTTACCGCCCGCCCCGGAGCCCGAGCCGGCGGAGCCTGCCCGCCCCGCCCTCAACCCGGAGCTCGCGCGCATGGGATTCGTCGGCCTCATCGACACCCCGGATTCGCGCGCGGTGCTGCTCGCGCTACCGGAGGGCGACATCGTGCGCATGGTGCCCGGCGACACCGTTCCGGACGGGCGCATCCTGGTGTCGGTCACCGACAACGACCTCACTCTCGAGGGTGAGGAGGGGGTCGCGGAAGTGCTCACCCTGTTCCCGCCCCTGCCCCCCGGGGGGGTGTCTTCCGATGCCGGTTCCGGGGAAGTAGTGCCGCCCGCCGTCCCCGCGGAGGCGTCGCCGGCCCCCGGCGCGGGTGCGGCGGCACCGGACGGCCAAGGCGCCGCCCCGCTTCCCCCCGCGGCCTCGATCTCGGCGTTCCGATGAAGGCCCGCCCGCTTCGCGCCGGCGCCCTCCTGCTGCTGCCGCTGCTCCTCGGCGCGTGCCCGTCCCTGCGCCTCGACCCCTTTCCCGAGCCGATCCGCCCGCCCAAGCCCGCACCCGCCGCCGCGGCGGAAGCCGACGCCCTCCCGGTGCCGGAAGAGCCGCCCGCCGGGATCACCACCTCCCGGGTCCCGGGCGTCGTCATCCAGCGCAGCGTGGCCGAGGGCATCGCGGACCGTCTCGGTGAGCACCTCAGCGGGGACCCGATCCGGGTCAGCTTCCACGACGTGCCGCTCGTCGCCTTCATCAACGCAGTCTTCGGCGAGGAGCTCGGCATGTCCTTCGTGATATCGCCGGGCCTGCGCGACAAGAGCGATCTCGTCACCCTCAAGCTCACCGAGCCGCTGCCTCCCCGGCAGCTCTTCGCGACCGCCCGCCGGGTACTGGGCGAGTACGGGGTCGATCTCCGGGAGGTGGAAGGGGGCGTGCTGAGCTTCTCCCCGAGCCAGGAGACCGCCACGCGGGAGGTTCCCCTCCTGGTGAGCGGGCGCGCCCTGCCCGAAGTCCCCCCCTCCCATCGCACCATCTTCCAGTTGGTGCAGCTCGAGGTGGTCCGGGGGCCCCAGGTCCGGGGCTGGCTGAAGGAAGCGTTCGACCGCAAGGAGCTCCAGATCCTCGAGGATCCCGACCGCAACGCCCTCGTGCTCAAGGGCGATGCCGACACCCTCGCCCGGGCGCTGGCGATGATCGAGGTGCTGGACCAGCCCCTGCTGCGGGGCCGGCACGGCCTCATCATCGAGCCGGTCTTCATGTCGGCGGGGGAGCTCGCCGCCGCGCTCGCCGCCGTGCTGCGCGCGGAGGGCTACCAGGTAGGCCTGGACCGTGTGAGCGGCGGCGCGGTGATCGTCCTCACCCTCGAGAGCGTGAACAAGGTCATCGCCTTCGCGGCGGGGCAGCGGACCATCGATCACGTCGAGCAGTGGGCGCGCACCCTGGACATGCGGCGCAAGGCGTCGATCGAAGAGGCGGTGTTCACCTACGAGGTCCAGAACACGCAGGCCGAGGAGCTGGTCGGCACCCTCGACGCGATGCTGGGCGGAGGTGTCCGGGCCGCTTCCCCGCCCGAGTCGCAGGGAGGCGAGGCAGCGGGCGCAGAGCCGCCGGGGGCGGGGAGCCGCATCGTCGTCGACGAGAACCGCAACCTGCTCCTCTTCCGGGGCTCCGGCAAGGAGTGGGCCGAGATCCGGGGGGTCATCGAGAAGCTCGACCGCTCCGTTCCTTCGGTGCTGATCGAGGTGCTGGTGGCCGAGGTTACCCTGACCGACGAGGAGAAGACCGGGTTCGAGTTCCGGCTCGAGGGGGAGCTCGGCAGCCGCGGCATCACCATCGGTACTCTGGACACCCTGGGCGTGGGCACGCAGGGACTCTCGTTCACCCTCGACAGCGCGGGGGATACCCGGGCGATGCTGAACTTCTTCCGCAAGGACGACCGGGTGGTGATTCGCTCCCGCCCGCGCCTCCTCGTCAAGAGCGGCGAGACCGCCAGCATCGACGTGGGCAACGAGATCCCGGTGATCACCCAGACCTCCGACAGCGGGCAGCAGACCGACGGCTCGACGAACGTGCTGCAGGAGGTGAGCTACCGCAAGACCGGCGTGCAGCTCGAGATAAAGCCCATCGTGCAGGCGAACGGGCTGGTGGACCTGCAGATCTCCCAGCAGCTCAGCGAGGCGCTGCCGAGCGCCGCGACCAGCCTCGACGGCTCCCCCACCATCCTCAACCGGCAGATCAGCACCAGCCTGACGCTGAAGGATGGCGGGTCGCTCCTGATGGGGGGACTCATCACCGGCAACCAGAGCGCGGGCACGAGCGGGGTGCCCTACCTGAGCGAGGTCCCGTTGCTCGGCCGCCTCTTCCGCGCCGACGCGGTGCGGGGGGACCGGACCGAGCTGCTGGTGATGGTCACCCCCTACGTGGTCGCGGACCACGAAGAGGGCTGGGAGCTCACCCGGCGGGTGCGCGAGCAGCTCGAGCTGCACCGCGAGCTCGCGCCCTGAAGCGCCCGGCCGGGCAGGAGGGGCCCCCGGCCGGCGGCGCACGGAGAGGACGGAAATCGCCCGGTTGCGGGGGTTGCCATTTGGCGGGAGTCATGGATAATCTTGCCGCAGGGCTCGCGGCCCGATTCCGGGTGGCCGGGGTTGGACGAGAAAGCGCAAGAGTTCAAGAACTTTGTGTTGCCTTCAGGGAAAGATTGGGGCCCGGGTCCAGAGGGGTTGCGATCCGCATCGCAGCATGGATAATTCGCTCGTAGCCGCGTGACATGGGGGCTCAGGAACCTGGGTCAAATGGCTGGTTCGGCACTGATTCACTTGGATTTTCGACTTAGACAGGAGTGCTAGACAATGCACAGCAAGAAATCTTTCGGGATTGCTGGTGTGGCCATGCTGGGAACCGTAGCCCTGCTGGGGACCAGCGCGGCCAACGCGGTCGTCGACCTCTCGGGAGACGGCGACGACATCATCTTTGCGATGGAGACCGTGACCGAGACGGTCGACGAAGACCGGATGTACCACAAGGTCAACGGCGCGAGCGGCACGGGTACAGCCGTCGGTCTTTTGGATATCGTAGGTGTGGCGGGAGTCGGTGCGTCAGCCGCGACCGACCTGATAGTGACGTTTACCCTGGACGGCATGGTGTTCGGGGAAACGCTGGAAGATGGCGACATCGAGCTTTACGAGGTTGATTCGAATGGCGTTCGGACGACCGAGCGCACGCTTGACAGTTTCACTCGGAGCAAAGGCGGCAATGAGGGAGACAGCGAGGTCGTGTTCTCCATCACTACCGAGAGTGGACTGGGCGATCATGTGGTCCTCAGAGTGCCCTCACTGGGAGTGTCGTCTGGCGGAGGGACAGCCAGCATGAGGGTCGAATTTGAGCATGGCCTCATCACCGCCTCGATGGCCGGTCCGTCGAATGCGGTATTGGTTCAATCGGGAGCCAGCGCGACCGGTACTACCCCCACCGTGGTGACTCGTGCCGCACGAGGGTACACGGACTTCGGCTTCTCGGGTGGCCAACCCAGCCTGTCGCGCAGCCTCGGTCGCTTTTCGATCGACGTTGATCACCTCGATGCGGCAGACGGTACGGAAGCCACTATCGACGATGTGTTTGGTGCTGGTTCGATCGATGACACAGACGTTGCCCGAGTGGAGTTCAGTGGAGGCCGGACAGACTTTGCCGCGCACGTGTGGCTGGAAGATGACTCCGCATGCGGAGACTTCGAAGAAGGCACGGATGTCGATCTGATCGACAGAGATAACGACGGCAACAACACCGGCGAGCTCGTAGCTGCAATGCTCGGCGATTTGGACGTGACCGCCGCGGCGATAGATGGTGGAAACGGGAGGCTGTTCTGCATCCAGGCGGCTGGTGATCCGATCACAATTCCTGCAACCGGACCTTACGAGGGGACGGTCACCTACCAGTCCCCCCGGCTCCGCGGCCAGGAGGCGCTGGACGCGGAGACGCTGGAGGTGAGTGCCGCCTTGGGGCGGATCTTACGTGGCGACGCGACCGTCCGGCTGCCTTACCTGACCACCGATGCAAGGTATAACCAGCGCATCATCATGGTGAATGACGGCAACGCGGCTGCGACATACAGCATGACCTTCACCTCGGAAGAGGCGGTTGACGCAACCCCTGGAGCGGACGCGCAGGGCACGCTACCCGCCAACTCCACCACGGTGCTGCACCTGCGCAAGGACGATGTGGTGACCATTGGAGGTGATGGCGCGTCCCGCGTTTCGGCGGAGCTCATCATCGCGGCCGATCCGGGGGACATCAGCGTAGCCACCAATCAGACGAACGCGGCGAGTGGTGGTACCGATACCGTGGTCTACGATGTGGAGTAGCTGAAGGAGCAGCGCCAACGCGAATCGCTATGCCTCACGCCATAGCATCCATATTCGCGAAGAAAAGAAGGGCTTCGGCCCTTCTTTTCTTTTGTGCGCTCCCGAACCCTTCCCGCCGCCATCGAGGGGCGCGCGGGCCAGCGCCAGGGAGCTGTGCCACGCCTGCGGGGTCGGTCATTTCACACTACGCTTCCGGGCCGGATTCAGAAGCTCGGATGGCAGCCCCGAACGAGGTCCGGCCAACTGGCGGCTGCCACGGAGCCCACAGACTGCCGTGACGGCTCTGATGGGAGTACTCCGGTCCCTCCGGAGCGGATGCTCAGCCAGCGTGAAATGATCCTGCCCCTGCGGGGTCGGGGTGTTGTCGGCCCCCTCTCGAGTGATCGAGAATTCCCGGCACGGTTCGCACGCAGTCGTCGGGCAGGAGGGAAGTGATGGCCGGCCGGTACCCGTACCCCTTGCACCAGGCCCAGCTCGATGCGTTCCGCAACGACGGGGTGGTGCATCTTCCCGGGGTGAGCGACGACGAGTGGGTCGGCCGGGGCCGGGATGCCTGCGAGCAGGTGCCCGCGGGCGAGACGGTGGCCGATCGCCGCGCCGACGAATACTTCATGAAGCTCCGGGTCTGGGAGCACCACGAGGTATTCAGACACTTCTGCTTCGACCCGGCCATCACCGGCATCGCGGCCCAGCTCTCCGGGTCGGAGAAGCTCAACCTGCTCTACGATCAGATGTTCAACATCGCTCCCGGCAGTGGCGACCGCACCGCTTTCCACAACGATCTGCCCTTCTGGCCGATCCAGGGCGACCAAGTCGTCTCGATCTGGCTGGCCTTCGACCGGGTGAGGCGGGAGAACGGCGCGCTGGAGTTCATCCGCGGCTCCCATCTGTGGAACGAACACTATCAGGCGTTCACCGATACCGACGGCGAGGGCGGGCAGCGCGAGCTGTTCCGGGCCACATCGGAGGACGGTCATGTGGTGCCGCCCGACTGGGACGCCGAGCGCGACCGCTACGACCTGCTGCACTTCGACCTGGAACCGGGTGACGCGCTCGCGTTCCAGCCCCTGGTGGTGCACGCGTCCCATCCCAACGTGAGTGCCGACATGCAGCGGCGCGCCTACGCGATGCGTTTTACCGGGGAGACGGTGCGCTACTACGACGGGCCGCGCTGGAACGTCTACATCATGAATCCCGCCCTCGAGAGCGGCGATCCCCTCGACAGCGAGCAGTACCCGGTGGTGCGCAGCGCCTGAGCGGTCTCCCTCCGGGGAGCCTCCGCCACCATCGACGCTCGGGCCGAGCGCATCCGTGTTCGGTCAGGGCACATGCACATGGATTCCCGCATGCGCGGGAATGACGGGAGTGCGGTTTCGGAGGCGGGAGTGACGGGAGTAGTACCTGAGACCGGGAATAGCCCCCGATTCGAGTATCGTCATTCCCGCGCAAAGCCTGCTCCCGTCATTTCGAGTATCGTCATTCCCGCGCAAAGCCTGCTCCCGTCATTCCCGCGCAAGCGGGAATCCATCGATTATCCGGGACGCAAGATTCGCCAGCAGCTCACGGATGGGGTAGCCCGCGCTGCCACCGTCGCTCGGGACGAGCGGACGAAGGCCGGCGGCCTTCAGGCGAATCCGTACATCCGTTCGCAGTTGTCCCGGCGCACAAAGAAGGTCGGATTGCCACCCGGCCGTCTTTCGTCAGGAGGGCAGCTAACGTCGTGCCCCTTGGCGAATCAAGGCCGCACCCCACATGTTGAGTCTGACGGAATCGTGCCCTACTACCCATTGTGGAGTGTGTACTCCGGTACCAGGAAGCATCGTCGCTCGGGTGGTCCAGCGGGTGCGTTCGAATCCCTCGAGGCGCACCCCGTCCCCGAGAAACTTCCCGCGCAACCCATGTAGCCGATAGAATCACTCTCTGAGAGGAGCCAATGTCACGTTCCTGCGCCCTGTCGCGTTGAGCACACTCATCCGCGCAAGGCCATTGGCCGGCGGAAGCGACGACCCGATGTATGCGCTGCATCCAAGGACGATTACCGACGCGACCGTCGCTCGGGTGGTTCGGCGCACGTGGTCCGGGTGCTCCCAATTACCTCGAGTGGACTGGACGGTTGCCTTGATGGTTCGCTCCCCTGTCCCCCCACCACGCTCGTCAGGAGAGATTTGCCATGGAACTCATGCACGCCGGAACCTACGAAGAAGCGCGGCGCGAGGTTCTGCGGCACAAGGAAAGCGCCGGCAGTGACGGTCCCGTGATGATTTACAGAATCGTCAAGTCTCCCTACGCAGGGTTCACCGTCTATGCGTTCGATGCGGATCTGTATGCAGAGCATGTGTCGGATCAGTTGTTCGATGGTCTGCCGAGCCTGCCGGGTCTTCCGGGATCCATGAACCAGTGGAAGGCGCTCGTGAAATGACCGAGCCCGGAGCAAGGGGTCCCGACGAGGGCAGCGAAGAGCAGCAGGGCCTTGAAGGAGAAGTTCAGCCCTCTGACGAGCGTTCAGACGATGCCGGCGGCGACCAGCAACCCTTGCAGATCGTGAGGGAGCTCTACGATCTCGAGCGAAGGCGGATAGCGGTCCAGGAAGGTCGAAATTCGGTTGCGATGCGCTCCCTCGAGAATAGCGATCAATCCGATAGGCGCCAGTTCGAGTTTCATACCCAGCGCCTTGCCTCCGAAGAACGCGAAAGTCTGCGAGCGCACAAACTGGCAAGGCTAGTGCTCGTGTATGGTGGCGGGCTAGTGTTGCTAGTGCTCATCTTCATTATGTTGATGGCGTTTTTCGGAAACGCGGACCAGTCTGAAATTGCCATGACCATGATCAGGGAAGGCGCGAAAGCGATTGGTGGAGCCGGGTTCATCTATCTTGTGGCCATCGCTGTGAGAAGGTTGATCAGACCTGTCCCGCCATCCGATTAGCCTTGCGGCCCGCCGCCCTCGAAGGCGCGCTACCCCTTGGCGCCTGAGCGGTCTCCCTCCGGGGAGCCTCCGTCGCCATCGACGCTCGGGCCGATCGACCACGCCGGCCGGGGCGCGGCTCCTGAATCGGGGATCGATGTAGCGTTGCCAGAGGTCGGCGGGCTCGATCACGTGCAGGTCGGAATCGAAGAGGCGGTAGCCGTTGATCGCCATGAGGTCAGCTCCGATGGGCTCGGACTCGCTGCGAGGGCTCCGGCCGATCCGCCCGTCCGCGCGAGGCCGGCCATCCGCGAAGCGCGCCTTCCCGCCCGCGGGCGCATCCGCGATCGCTCAGTCGATGGGCAGCGCTCCGTTGCCCTTCACCTGCTTCCATACCATCCGCAGGGTCTCGTCCTGACGGTCGAGACGCCGGTCCATGCCGTCGAGGCGCTGGTCCATGCGGTCGAGGTGCGGCCCGAGCTTTGCGACCGCTCGGTCCGCCGCGTTGTTGGCCGCCTCTTCGAGGCATTCCTGCAACGCGGAGGCGAGCTGTTCGATCGGTCGGAGAGGGGTTGGTTCACTCATGAGCGGGTCCGGTCTGTTCCCGGCGGAGTCCGGGGATGCAGGAAGGATAGCGCGGCGCCGGAAGGTCGGCAAAGCCGGGCTAACTTCGAAAACCGTGGCGGCTGGCCGGCCACCAGTCCGGATCGATCACTTGGTCGATGGTGCAGGGCGGGTCGATGGGGACCTCCGCCGCGTCGATACCATCCCGCCCCAGGCTGCGCACGGCCCGGCGGCGGGCGAGCGTGTACTCTTTCAGCCAACGTTCGGGGAGCTTGCGCCGCAGGCTCGGGCTGTCGTCGAGCGTTCTCGATACGTCGTCACGACATCGCGCAACCGTATCGATCCATCCGTCGCGGGGGTCTCTGGCCGGCGAATACTCCAGCTTGAGCAGATGTTCCACGATCAAGCCGATGCGGCTGTTCGCCGCGTGAAGGTCGCTGCGCCCCATGTCCTCGATCTCTTCGGCGATGTGGTTCCAGTCGATGGGCAGATTGAGGCGCTCGTCGGGAACCCGCCGGAGCAGGGCCGCCTGTTCCCGAGTCCAGCGGTAGAAGTCGACATCGTAGAGTTGAGCCGAACCGGACATGAGTGTTCCCGGACTTTCACCCGCCACATTGCACGGGACGCACCACGGATTCTACCAGTGCCCGTCCATCCGAGGGTACGGTAGATCACATCGCGACCGTGGCGCGGATGCGGGCGACGCCGGGACTGGCTACAATGCCGCCCGGCCGAATCGACCAGCGCGCGACGCGTCGAAGCGGGAGAGCGGCCTTTGGCGCCGTTCCAGGCCGCTCGACTCCGATGCACCTCGAGCTCGTCCCACCCATGGCAAGGTCCTGTTGAGCCCGCACGCCGCGGCCTACTCCGAAGAGTCCCGCGAGGAGACCATGCGACGGGCGATCCGCAGTGTGGCCGAGGTCCTGCGGGGCAGGAGGCCGCGGGACGTGCTGGTCGCCGGCCGCCTCTGAGCCCCGAAGATCCCGAACAGGGTCCGCGTTGTCCCGTCACCGGTCTCGAGCGCGGCGCGTGGACGATCGGCATCCGGGCCTGCCGGAATCGCCGCGCAGCACGCTGATCGCTCTGCACCTGCGGCTGAGGTATCTCCTCGCCCGGCCCGCGTGCCGTCTGCTCCCCCCTCCCGGCTCCTCTAACGGGTCCATCGCCACCCTGCTCATTTCCCTGCCCCACTCGGAGGAGCGCCGCCGCGCCCTCTTCTCTCGACTGGACCGGGAGAGCTGGCGCCTCTCGTCCCTCGCGGCCTGCTATCCCCCGGATCCCGACTCGCTGGACCGCGGGGAACGGGAGCGCTTTCACGCCATGGCCGACCGCCTGCGCCCGGGCCAGCGCGGCTGCTTCCTGAGCCATCGGCGGGCCTGGCTCAGGGCGCGGGAGAGCGGCGCCGGCCTCACCGTCATCCTCGAGGACGATGTCGTCCCGCTCTACGAGAAGCTGCCGCCGCTTCCCGCGTTGCCGGAAGACCTGGACCTGCTCTACCTGCACCATTTCGCCCAGCGCATCCCGAGCGGGGGGCAGTTGCTGCGGCACTTCCTCTGCGCCCCGATCGTGGGTCTGCGCCACCCCTTCACGGTCTACTCCATCGACGAGGTGCTGTCCTCCCACTGCGGGAAGCTGCGCCTCGCCGCGATGCCCGGATGCGCCTACGCGGTGACCCCATCCGGCGCCGACAAGCTGCTGCGCCTCTTCGACGAGGTCGGCAACTTCGACAACTGGGACGCGATCGTGCTGCGCAACGCCACGAGCGCTCCGGTGCACCGCCGCATGCTCCCCGACATCCGGTCCGACGCGATCCGGTTCTACCGCGGCCAGGGTCCGGAGCGGGCCTCGTCGAAGCTCTCCGCCATCTCCCTCAACGCCTACGCCGTCTATCCGCCCCTCTTCGTCCACGACCACGAGGCGCCGTCGGTGAAGTCCCCGGTTCCGCCATCCTCGTCCCCGCCCGTGCGCGAGGACCGGGAGGCCGTGCGGTCTCCGTCTCGCGGCGGGGCCGCTCGTTCGCGGCGCGAGCGAGAATCGGTCGAGTCCATGGGGCGCACCTGGCTGCTGTGCGGCATCCCGCGTTCGGGGAACGGCCTGTGTTGCCGGCTCGCGGACGGGCTGCCGGATACGGTAGCGCTGTCGCAGCCCTTCGATCCCGGTTTCGTGTTGGAGGGAACGCGCTTCGGGGGCCTGCCGCGCGCGCCCGCGCGCGCCTGCGAGCGCCTCGGCGAGTTCGCCGGTGCGGTGAGACGGCAGATCCTGACGGAGGGACGGGCCCCTTCCCATCAGGTCGAGGGAGCGCTCTACGACAACATCATGGCCTCGGGGCGCGACGCGCTCAGCGGCCTGCGCGAGCGCCGGGGCGGGTGGGGGGCGGTCGCGGTCGACAAGCCCCTGTCCGGCGCCTTCACCCTGTTCATGAGTCAGCCGGCGGTGTTCTCGGCCCTGCTTCCGGATCTTGCGGCATCCTTCCCCTGTGTGGCCCTCGTGCGCAACCCCCTGTCGCTGCTCGCCTCCTGGCAGACCGTGAACCTGCCCTTCCAGCGGGGCCGCATCGCGGGGGCGGAGCCCTTCGACCCGGAGCTGCGCCGCAGGCTGGACGAAGAGCCCGAGCGCCTGCGGCGGCAGCTCGTCATCCTGGAGTGGTTCTTCGCGCGCTATGCCGCCCACCTGGACCGGCGCCGCGTCCTCCGCTACGAGGATCTGATCGAGAGCGGCGGAGCGGCGCTGTTCCGCCTGCTCGGCCACGGGGACGCCGAGCCCGCCGCGCTCGAGAGCCGCAACGAGAGCGCCCGGTACGAGGGCGACCGCGTCGACATCCTGCTCGACGCCCTGCTGGAGAGCGGCGGCTCCTGGACGCGCTTCTACCGCCGCTGCGACCTCGAGCGCGCGGCGGAGGGGATCCGATGAGGCGGGTATCCTGTTCCAGGACACGGAAGGGGGGCGGGGGCGACGGACTCGTGCCGCGGGACGCGCCGAGGAGAGTCTGGTTTCACCGCGGACCCGCGCGTCTGAGCGGCGGGCAGGTCAAGCACGCCCACTACTTCGAGCATGTCCGGCGCATGCCGGGCTTCGCGCCCGTGATCACGTTCAGCCACGCGCCGTCGAACGAGCTCCACGCCCGCGAGCGACGGCGGCTCTGGCGCGCCGGAGAGGACGAAGGGGCGGAACGCTGGGCGCCGGGGCCCGGCGACCTGCTCTTCCTCGCCGGAACCGACTGGCGCTATCCGGCCGAACGCGGGCTGGAGGACGCCGGGAACCCCCGGATCAACCTCGTCCAGTCCCTTTGCCACGCCCGCGCGGGCACCGAGCTTCACGGGTACCTCTCCGAGCGGGCGGTGCGCATCTGCGTGAGCCGGGAGGTCGCCGATGCGATCCGGGCTACCGGCCGGGTCCGGGGGCCGGTGCTGACGATCCCGAACGGCATCGACGTGGCGCCCTTCGCGCCGGTCGAAGGAGGCTCCCCCGCGGGGCACGAGGCGCGGCCGCGGTCCGTCGCCGTCATCGGCGGCAAGCGCCCCGACCTCGCCCGGCGCCTGTCCGAGCGCCTGGACGGTGACGGGATCGAGCACCACTTGCAGCTCGAGCTCCTCGAGCGGAGTGCGTTCCTCGCGCTACTCGCCGAGAGCCGGGCCGCGGTCTGCCTGCCCCACCCGGGGGAAGGGTTCTACCTCCCCGCGCTCGAAGCGATGGCCTCGGGCGCTCTGGTGGCGACGCTCGACTGCATCGGCAACCGCGGCTTCTGCCATGACCACTGGAACTGCGTGATCGCCGAGCCCGACCCCGGGTCCCTGCTCCGGGCGGTGCGGAGGATCCTGGCCATGACCCCGGCCGAGCGCGGGTGCATGAACCGGCGGGCGCGGGACACCGTCCTCCGGCACTCTCTCGAGCTCGAGAGGCGGCGCTTTCACGCGGTTCTGGGAGCCATCGACCGGCTCTGGCGGGCAGCGTGATCCGAGGTCCCGGCGAGGCGCGGCCGCACCTCCTTCGCAGGGTCTCGTCCGCCTTCCGCCGGCCGGGACCGCCTCCGGAGAGGCCGCAACCGTCGGAGGGCGCGCCGGTGTCCGAGCCCCGCCGGCCCCTGCTCGACTTCATGGTGATCGGCGCCCAGAAGTGCGGCACCGTCGCCCTGCACCGGTTCCTCTCCCGGCATCCCGAGATCGGGATGTCCGTTCCCAAGGAGGTGCATCTCTTCGACGCGCCCGGATACTCCCGCGCCTGGACCCCGGCGCAGATAGACGAGCGCTACCGGCCTCACTTCGAGCACTGCGCCGGGGCGAGCATCCGGGGCGAGTCGACCCCGCTCTATCTCTTCTTCCCCGACATCGCGCCCGAGCTCCACCGCTACAACCCCGAGCTCAAGCTCATCGTGCTGCTGCGCGACCCGGTCGAACGGGCGATCTCGCACTACTACTGGGAGCGGCGAACCCGGGAGGTCGAGCACCGCCCCCTGTGGCGGGCGCTTCTGAGCGAGCCGCGGCGGCTGCGGCGCTGCCACGATCCTCGCGCGCCCGATTCGGCGATGCGCGTGGCCTCCTACCGCACCCGCGGCCTCTATAGCCTCCAGCTACGCAACCTCTACCGCTTCTTCGACCCGGAGCGGGTGCTCATCGTCGGTAACCGGGAGTTGCGGGAGTGCCACGACGCCGTCCTGCGCCGGGCGTTCGCGTTCCTCGGGGTCTCGGAGGAGGTGCGGATTGCGCCCGGGGTCCACAACCAGGGCCGGCGCGGCGCCCGCCGGCACCGCGTCGTCTCCTGGCTGCTGCGCCTCTCCTACCGGCGCGAACACGCGCGCCTGCGCGCCCTGTCGCCGGCCGCGGCGCGTTGCACGGCGCAACGGGGGACCGGGCCCGGAGCCTGACTCCGCTCGTCCGCCCGCCACCGCATGGTCATTTCACCACGCTACGCTTCCGGGCCGGATTCAGTAGCTCGGATGGCGAGCCCCGGACGAGGTCCGGCCCAATGGCGGCTGCCACGAAGCTCACAGACTGCCGTCACCGCGCCGGTCGTCGACTCCGCTCCGCCCGCGCTCGTAGACTGTCCGCTTCGCCTCCGTGGAGGACGCCGAGGAGGGCAGCATGCCGGACGAAGATCGCCGGGAAACGCGGGCCAGGACCCTGGTCTTCAGCTTCGACGGCACCGGCAACGAGCCGAGCGACGCAACGGAGTTCATGGAGGACGAGAGCGTCAGCAACGTGCTCAAGCTGCACGTGCTCCTCGGCGGCGGCCTGAAGGAGGACCGGTCCGACACCACGACTCCGAACGGCGCCGGACAGGAGACCCGTTACTACAACGGGATCGGCACCCGCGAGAACGGGTATCCCGTTCCCTTGTTCGGCCGTCTGATCACGACCATGCGCCAGTACGTCAACATGGCCCTTGCCCCGACCTTCGGGGACGCCCGGCGCATCCTCGATGAAGCCACCGGCGACTTCGACCGGGCGCGATACCGGGCGGGCGACCGGCTCGTGGTGTTCGGCTTCAGCCGGGGGGCGGCCCTCGCCCGGAAGTTCGTGAGCCTGATCCTGGCCGGCGACGCGCAGTGCGAGGTCGCGTTTCTCGGGGTGTTCGATACCGTGGCGGCGATGAACGGGATCCACCGCAAGGGCGAGCGGATCAGCAGCGATGTCGTGTTCGAGAACGGCACCCTGCACGAAGGGGTCAGACGCGCGGTGCACATCGTGTCCCTCGACGAGGACCGGGTGCCCTTCACCCCGACGCTGATCAACCGGGACTTCCCGCACCCCGAGCGCATCCTCGAAGTGTGGTTCCCCGGCGTGCACGGCGATGTCGGCGGCGGCTACTGGTTCGACGGTCTGTCCGACCTGGCGCTCGAATTCATGATCGGGGAGTGCAGGCGAGCGTTGGGGGACCACATCTCGGTTGGCAAGGGCGACAGCGCCGGCGTCCGCGACCTGCTCCGCCAGCAGGGCGATCAACTGAAGGAGCTGAGCGCCGACGACATCGCGATCCATCCGCTGGTCGAGGGGGTGATGCACCTGCACACGGGCCTCGTCGCCAGGGCGGGCGATCAGGAGCCGCGCGCCGTCCACGTCAGCGACAACGACCGGCCGACCCGCCGGGAGGGAGAGCTCCCGCTCGTCCATTGGTCGGTGAAGAAGAGGTTCGATGCATCGGTTGCCTACCGGCCCCCCGCGCTGCGCGGTCTCGAGTTCCGGCTGCTCCTCGAAGACGGCGAGCGCAGCGATGTGATACAGGGGATCGACGGGTTGCGCGAGTACCGCTTGCCGGCCGCTCGGAGGACCGGGTAGAGACGGGTTCGATGTCACGGCGACGACCGGGGTCGCGGTCGACCTTTCCGGCGCCGTCGTGGCGGCTGCCAAGCGCATTTCGCCTTTCGCGGGAATCCACAGGGCCTCCTGATGACGCCCCATCCTCAGCCCGGCTGCGGACCCCACCGGGGGCGGAGTGCGCAGACCCGCCGGCGAGCACCAAACGACCCGCCCGCCCGCCGGAGGGGTCGCAGTGCCCCGACTGCTCTCGGGCATGCGCGGCCCGGCGTTCGAAAGCCGAGCTTCGTGCACAATCAGGTTCGCCACTATACTTCCGCGCCCGGCAACGGAGAGACCGACATGGCCACCGACGATACCTGCTGCACCATCGTGCCCTACTTTCACGTGCCGGCGGAGAACCTCTCCGCCTTCGAGGCGCTGTGCGAGCGCTTTGTCGCCCGGACCGAGGAGGAGGAGGGCTGCCTCTACTACGGTTTCAGCTTCGACGGCGAGACCGCCCACTGCCGGGAAGGCTACGTGAACGCACAGGCGCTGCTCGCACACATCGAGAACGTGAGCGGCCTGCTCCGGGAGGCGGCGAAGGTCTCGGAGATCACCGCCCTCGAAGTGCACGGCCCCGAAGCCGAGCTCGCCCGGCTGCGTGAGCCGATGGCGGCCCTGAAGCCCCGCTTCTTCACCCTGGAGTACGGTTTCCGTCGCTGACCCCGGCGCCTTCGCGGGTCCGGTCGGGAGGACGACCTCGACGCGCTGCGCTACGGCGCCACGGCTGCGCTACGGCGCCACGTAGGTATCGGGCACGAAGGTCTGATCGCTCACGGGGGGGCGCACGTAGCCGATCGCATCCTGGCGCGGCGGCAGCTCGATCGGTTCGGGCGTGAGGTCCTCGTAGGGGATCAGGCTCAGCAGGTGGTTGATGCAGTTGAGGCGGGCCACCTTCTTGTTGTCCGCGTTCACGACGTACCACGGGGCCTGCTTGATGTCGGTGTGGGCGAACATCTCGTCCTTCGCCCGGGAGTACTCCACCCAGCGCGAGCGCGACTGCAGGTCCATCGGACTCAGCTTCCACCGTTTGGTGGGGTCGATGATGCGCGACCGGAAGCGCTTCTCCTGCTCCTCGTCGCTCACCGAGAACCAGTACTTGATGATCCGGATGCCGGCACGCACCAGCATCCGCTCGAACTCGGGACAGGAGCGGAGGAACTCGCGATACTCGTGCTCGGTGCAGAAGCCCATGACCCGCTCCACCCCGGCGCGGTTGTACCAGCTCCGGTCGAAGAGGACCATCTCGCCCGCCGCGGGCAGGTTGGGGACGTAGCGCTGGAAGTACCACTGGGTCTTCTCGCGCTCGGTCGGGGTGCCGAGCGCCACCACCCGGCACACCCGCGGATTGAGACACTGGGTGATGCGCTTGATGACGCCCCCCTTGCCCGCTGCGTCCCGGCCTTCGAAGATGACGACGATCCGCAGCCCCTTGTGCTTTATCCACTCCTGGAGCTTGACGAGCTCGATGTGCTGGCGGGCGAGCTCCCGCTCATAGTGGGCAGCGAACGCTTTCTTCGCTTTCCTGCGCGCCTTGGCCCCGCCACTCCCGGGGTCCTCGTTCGTTCCCTTCGCCCCCGTCTTGCCGACTCCCTTGCCCTCGGCCTTCGGCTCGCCCTTGCGGCGAGATCCCGGCCGTCTCCCCCCCGTGCCTGCGCCTTTCTTACCGGCCGCGTCGCCTTTTCTCCTGGCCACCGTCCCGAGCCCTCCACGTGACCGAACGCCGGGCATTGCACTCCCCGCAACCGGGAAATGCAAATCTCTCCGCGATCACGGCGCCCCCGGTCCTTGTCGCGCGACCGGCGGGTGGGGCAGGATCCCGCGCCTCACGCGCGGAGGAGTCCGGCCGATGGAGTACCGAGACCCCGATGCCCTCGCCAGCACCGAGTGGCTTGAGGCCCACCTCGACGATGCGGACCTGCGCGTCTTCGACTGTACCGTTCACCTCCGCCCCGCCGCCCCCGATGCGGGGGTGCCCTACCACCCGGAGTCGGGACGCGCGGACTACGGGCGGGGCC
The DNA here is from genome assembly GCA_964347195.1 of uncultured Ectothiorhodospiraceae bacterium. GTDB lineage: Bacteria > Pseudomonadota > Gammaproteobacteria > HK1 > HK1 > JAJEAD01. Next base: position 2,813 of record CAYFYD010000005.1, on the reverse strand, counting down.
ACATCCCGGGCGCCGCCTTCCTCGACGTGCGCGACGAGCTCTCCGACCCCGACGCGGAGCTCTTCTTCATGTTCCCGTCCCGGGAGCGCTTCGTCGAGGCGATGGAGCGCAACGGCATCGGCACCGGCCTCCGCGTGGTCCTCTACAGCGCCGGCAGCATCATGTGGGCGACCCGCGTGTGGTGGATGCTGCGCGCCTTCGGCTTCGAGGCGGCGGTGCTCGACGGCGGTTTCGACAAGTGGACGGCGGAGGGACGTGCGCTCTCCACCGAAGCGCGCACCTATCCGCGCGCCCGTTTCGAGGCCCGCCCGCGCCCCGGCCTCTTCGTGGACCGGCACGCGGTGCGCGACGCACTCGGAGACGAGGACACGCTGCTGGTCAACGCCCTCGCGGAGGAGTTCTACCGCGGGGTGACGCCGAGCCGCTACGGCCGGCGGGGCCGCATCCCGGGGAGTGTGAGCGTGCCCGCGGCGTCACTGCTCGACCCCGAGACCCATGCCTTCGTGTCCCCCGAGGCCGCGAACGCGCGCTTCGATGCGGCCGGAGTCGCTCGGTGCGAGCGGGTGATCGCGTACTGCGGCGGGGGCATCTCGGCCACCGTGGACCTCTTCCTGCTCCACCAGCTCGGCCACGAGGCGCTCTCGCTCTACGACGCCTCGATGGGAGAGTGGGCGAAGGACGAGAGCCTGCCCATCGAGCGCGGTTGAGGCGCGCGGGCGGCCCGGGCGCGCGATTGCGCTTCGGGCTCCCCGGAGCCGGCTCCCCGGGCGTTGACCCGCCGGCTCTCTCGATCCACCCCACCGAGTGAAGAAGGCCGGGAACCCGGTGGTGGGAGTTGCGTGCGTCGTCATGGCCGGCGCGAGCGCAGCCTCTTTCCCGAGGGTATCTCTGTGCTGCGGGGTCCCGGGCGGGCGGGGTGCACTCGACCCGCATTGCTCACCGAGCTTCGTAGCGAGGGGGGCGAGACGCCGCGGTGCGGGGGCGCAGGGACGGAGAGACGCTGGAGGCACAGTAGTCACCATATCGAAACGGCTCGAGGGAGTACGCCCGTTCACCGAGAGGGGATCGGTGTCCGCAACCGGAGCTCGCGGTGAAATGCGGGCCGAGGACGGGCCGGGCCCCCGGCGAGACCACGCGAAGCGAGCGAGCCGGTGATCCACCTCCAGAACATCCGCCTGCGACGCGGAGGCCGGACGGTCTTCGATGCCATGAACCTCAGCGTGCATGCGGGTCACCGCGCCGGCGTGGTGGGGCGCAACGGCATCGGCAAGTCGAGCCTCTTCCTTCTCCTCCTCGGGCGGCTGCTGCCCGAGGAGGGAGACGTGAAGCTTCCCCGCCGGTGGGTGATCGCCCACCTCGAGCAGGAGAGCGTGCCGCGCCCGGTCAGCGCGCTCGACTGGGCGATGGACGGAGACCGGCCCCTGCGCGAGATGCAGCGGGCGATCGCGAAGGCCGAGGAACGCGGCGACGACCGCCGCCTCGCCGAGCTCCACGCGGGGCTCGAGACGATCGACGCCTACACCGCGGAGGCGCGAGCGGGAAGGATCCTCGCCGGCCTGGGCTTCGATGCCGGGGACTTCGCGCGGCCGGTCGAGGAGTTCTCCGGCGGGTGGCGCATCCGTCTCAACCTCGCGCAGACCCTGATGTGCCGCTCGGACCTCCTGCTCCTCGACGAGCCCACCAACCACCTCGACCTGGACGCGACGCTGTGGCTCGAGCACTGGCTCGCGCACCGTGAGGGCACCACGCTCGTCATCTCCCACGACCGCGACTTCCTCGACCGCGTCGCCACCGACGTGGTCCACCTCGAAGGGGGCCGCGCGCGCCGCTACCGCGGCAACTTCAGCGCCTTCGAGCGCCAGCGCGGCGACGCGCTCGCCCTCCGGCAATCGATGTACGAGAAGCAGCAGGCGCGCGTGCGGGAGATCCGCGCCTTCGTCGACCGCTTCCGCTACAAGGCGAGCAAGGCCCGTCAGGCGCAGAGCCGGCTCAAGGAGCTCGAGCGCATGACGCGGAGCGCGCCCGCGCACGCCGACTCTCCCTATCGCTTCTCTTTCCCGAGTCCCGGGAAGATGTCGAACCCGCTCGTGGACCTCGAAGGCGCCGCGCTCGGCTACGCGGGCGCCGCGCCGGTGCTGGCGGAGGTGCGGCTCCGCCTCGCACCCGGGGACCGGGTGGGGCTGCTCGGCCGGAACGGAGCCGGCAAGTCCACCCTGTTGCGCACCCTCGCGGGCGGACTGCCCCTGCTCGCGGGCGAGGAGATGCGGGGTCGCCGCGCCGTCGCCGGATACTTCGCCCAGCACACGGTGGAGACCCTGCATCCGGGCGAGAGCGCGATGCAGCACCTCGCGAGCCTGCGGCCCGACGTTACCGAGCAGTCGATGCGCACCTACATCGGCGGCTGGGGCTTCCCCGGCGACATGGCCTTTCGCCCCAGCGCGTCGCTCTCGGGCGGCGAGAAGGCGCGCCTCGCGCTCGCGGTGGTGGCCTGGCGGCGGCCCGCCCTGCTGCTCCTCGACGAACCGACCAACCACCTCGATCTCGAGATGCGGCACGCCCTCACCGTCGCGCTTCAGTCCTACGAGGGCGCGCTGGTGCTCGTCTCGCACGACCGGCGGCTCATCGAGAACAGTGTGGACGAGCTGATGCTGGTCGCGGAAGGGCGCCTCCGCGGCTGGGAGGGGACCCTCGACGAGTACCGGGACTGGCTGCTGCGGCGCGGCGCCGCCGCCCCCCCGCCCCGCCCCCCCCCCCCGGGCCGGCCCGCGCGCCCCGCCCCCCGGGGGCCCGCGGGGGGCCCCGCCCCCCCCGCC
>CAYFYD010000004.1:0-25561 GCA_964347195.1 uncultured Ectothiorhodospiraceae bacterium | reverse complement strand
TCCGTCATTCCCGCGGAAGCGGGAATCCATCGCCCGATTCCGGAGCTTCGGACCCCGACACCCAAGCTCCCCTGGACGATCGGAGTGATCTTCGTCCCCCCTCTTTGGAGAAGCACATGAACAAAGGCAGATGCCTGTGCGGCAGCGTGACCTGGGAGGTGAGCGTCGAACCCTTCCAGGCCTTCAACTGCCACTGCAAGATGTGCCGCAAGGCCCACGGCAGCGCCTTCGGCACCTACTGGTTCTTCTTGCCCGGCCAGATCCGCCTGACCGGCGGCGCCGACAAGGTGGTCCGCTACCGGTCTTCGTCCCTCTTGCAACGGCAATTCTGCGGCGTCTGCGGCTCGGTCGTGCCCTATCCCAGCGACAGCAAGGACCATGCCGTCGCCCCCGGCGGCTGCCATGACCACGGCAAGAAGTCGGACTGCAACATCTTCGTGACTCACAACGCACCCTGGCACGACATCACCGGCCCGCTGCCCCGCTACGACGACTACCCGCCCTACACCGGGTATCCCCGGGTCGAAGAAGAGCCGCTGCCCGAGGGGCCCGAGGGGATCGTGCGCGGAAGCTGCCTCTGCGGCGCCATCGATGTCCATCTGGACGCGCCGCTCCGGTGGGTGCACAACTGCCACTGCCGGCGCTGCCGTCTCGCCCGCGCCGCCCCCTGCGCCACCGACGGGATCGCGCCGGTCGACGGGGTGCGATTCATCCGGGGAGAGGCGCACCTGAAGCGCTACGAGGTGCCGGACGCCCGCCACTTCACCCAGGTCTTCTGCGACACCTGCGGCTCGAAGATGCCCCGCCTCGACCCCGCGCGCGGCATTGCGATCGTTCCCCTCGGGATTCTCGACGACGATCCGGGGGTGAAGGCGGAGGGCCACATGTTCGTGGACTACAAGGCAGACTGGCACGACATCACGGACGACCTGCCGAGGTACCCGGAGTACCCGCCCACCTGAGCGGCGCGCTGCCCGATTGCGTGGTCGACCGAAGAGTAAGGACTCTGATCGAAACAATGTTTCCAACTTCATCGGGGAAGCAACTCGTAGCTCCAGTCGCCTAGGAGCTCGTTTCGGTGTGGCGGAGGGATGTCCACTATGGAAATACAATTTTCGCCGCCCTCCTGAGGAAGACGCGAGTGCCCCCGGAAACCGCGGACTCACCTACTTCTCCGGTCCCCGATCCCGGGCGCACCGCCGGCCGAGACGGACTCGAAGCGTGAAGATCGGCTACGCCTGCAACCCGGGCAGCACCGACCTCGAAGGTCCCTACGAGGAGATCATCGCGCAGGTGCGCGAGATGGCGTTGCTCTGCGACGCCACCGGCTTCGACAGCATCTGGTTCACCGAGCACCACTTCGGCTACTACCGGCGCGCCAACCTGCCCAATCCGCTGATGATGGCGGTGGACATCGCCGCGCGCACCCGCTCGCTCCGCGTCGGGCTCGCGTCCGCGACGATTCCGCTCTGGCATCCGGTGCGCCTCGCCGAAGACGTGGCGCTCCTGGATCAGCTCAGCGGCGGGCGCCTGGAGCTCGGGGTGGGACGGGGCAACCACGGGGTGGAGGCCCTCAACCTGAACCCGATCGCGGACCCGCGGGACCCCGAGGCGAACTATGCGGTCTTCGCGGAGACCCTGGAGATCCTCAAGCGCGCACTCTCCCGGGAGACCTTCTCCTTCCGGGGCGACAAGTACGTCTTCCCCACCCCGGGCTTCACCTGGGACCGCGCCCACCCGGTGGACGACCCCGACTACCTCGACCGCGGTACGGGTGAGGTCACCCGGCTCTCCCTGATGCCGCGCTCGATCCAGCAGCCGCATCCCCCCTTGTGGCAGATGGTGGACTCGACCCGTTCCATCGAGTTCGGCGCCCGCAACGGACTCGGGGTGATCATGTGGCGCCCCCCGGTGGCGAAGCTCGAGGAACACTTCGCGCACTACCGCGAGACGGCGGCGGACGCGAGACGCGCGCTTGCTCCCGGGGAAGGCTGTGGAGTGATGCGGGACACTTACGTCGCCCGGTCCATGTCCGAGGCGCGGCGACTCGCGGGCGACTTCGTGATGCGCTCGCTCAACTGGTCGAACTGGCGGGGTCCCGGCATCTATCTCGCCCCGGGAGAGAAGCTCTCGGCGGAGGAGCGGGCGGCGCTCGAGAAGGAGCTCCCCTACGACTGGGTGCACCCTCGCTGCCTGCTCTTCGGCGACCCCGGATTCGTGGTCGATCGCCTGGAGGAGCTGAGGGAGGAGACCCGGCTCGAGATGCTGCTCGTCACCTCGGACTGGCGCGGCATGGACCACGCGCTTCGCATGCGGAGTCTGCGCCGCTTCGGAGAGGAGGTGCTGCCCCGGCTGCGGTGCCGCGGGGCTCTCGAAAACTCGAGCTCGGGATTCGTCGGCTGAAGTGGATTCCCGGCGCCGATCGGGGCCGGGGACAAGCTGTCGCGGGAATGACGAAGACCACCCGGGACACCACACTTCCCGTCATTCCCGCGCCCCCTCCCGTCATTCCCGCGCCCCTCGCGTCATTCCCGCGAAAGCGGGAATCCATCGCCTTGTTACAACATGCGACTTCCGAATGTTCCCGTGCGGCGCCGCGAGCGCCCAGTCCCTTCCCTGGATGCGAGCAGGCAGTCAAGATAGGGGATGGCCCGAGACTGGAGGGGATCGGAGACCTTGGAGCACCCCGACAATGCCTCACCCGCGCGACGCCGGGCGCCCCTGCTGAACGACAACCGCTTCAAGCTGTGTCTCTTCGCGTTCAACCTGAGCGGGGGACAGACCATCAGCACCGCCCCGGGAGTCCTCGATCCGACTTGGGAGGAGAACGTGCGCCTGGCCCGGATCGCGGACCGGGCGGGATTCGAAGCGCTCATTCCGGTGGGGCGCTGGATCGGCTTCGGCGGTCCCAGCCGGTACCACCAGAAGAGCTTCGAGTCCTACACCTGGGCGGCCGGGCTCGGGGCGCTCACCGAGTACTCGATGGTGACCGCGACCGGCCACGTGCCCGCCATGCATCCCGTCGTCGCCGCCAAGCAGTCGGTCACGGTGGACCACATCACCAACGGACGATTCGCCCTCAATCTGGTGTCGGGCTGGTTCATCACCGAGATGGAGTTCTTCGGTGCCAGGATGCTGGACCACGACGGGCGTTACACCCAGGCGGCGGAATGGCTCGGCCTCTGCAAGCGCCTCTGGCGCGACGAAGGGGAGTTCGACTTCGCCGGCGACTTCTTCACCGTCAGGAACGCGAGCTCGACCCCGAGGCCGGTACAGCAGCCCCATCCCGTCGTCATCAGTGCAGGTGTCTCTCCCCGCGGCCAGCGCTTCGCGGCCGAGCACGCCGACGTCGCCTTCATCTCCGGCGAGAACATCGAGCAGTTGAAAGAGAACGCGGCCGCGTTTCGCCGCCTCGCCAGAGAGGAGTTCGGACGGGACATCGTGATCTTCGCGGACCTCGTCGCCTGCTGCTTTCCCACCGACCGGGAAGCCGAGGCCTACGCGAAGCTCGTCGGCGACATGGGCGACACCATCGCCGCCGGAAACAACATGGCGATCATGAAGGCGTACACGAAGACCTGGACGGAAGAGCAGTACGCGCGCTTCCAGCGTCATTTCATGCAGGGCTACGGCTGCGCCCAGGCGCTCGGCTCGCCGGAGCGCGTCGCGCGCTTCTTCGTCGACGTGCAGGCCGCGGGGGTGGACGGCGCGGCCTTCTCGATCATGGGACACTGGGAGGAGAACCTTCGTCTGATCGCCGACGAGGTGGTACCGCGGCTCGAAGAGGCGGGACTGCGCCGTCCGCACGCCGAGAGGCGGGCGGACCTCCGGGAGACGGCGGGCGAGTGCGCAGCGGAATAGCGGGAATCCATCCGATCGACCGGTCACGGACACTCTTCGGCCGGCGGAACAGGAGTGGCGCGCGGCGTGGCGCCCGCGCATGGCCCGCCCCCGAGTGCGGAGGCGGGAGTCCACAAACCCCGGGAGGCGGCGGGAAGCTCTGCTCGGGCGACCAGAAACCTTGTCGCACAAGGAAACAGACCCATGGAGTACGTTCGGCTCGGCGACACCAATCTGAAGATCTCGCGCGTCGGTCTCGGCGCCATGGCCTTCGGCTCGAAGCGCTGGCGGGAATGGATACTCGAGGAGGCGCAAGCCCACCCGATCATCGATCGCGCCCTGGACCTGGGGATCAACTTCTTCGACACCTCCGACTACTACTCGGGGGGCGAGAGCGAAGCGCTCCTCGGGCGCTGCCTGCTCGCCCGGGTCGCGCGCGAGCAGGTGGTGATCGCGACCAAGGTAGGCAACCCGATGGGTCCCGCCGCCACCGAACGCGGATACTCGCGAAAGCACATCCTGCACGCGGTGGATGCATCCCTCGCGCGCCTCGGCACCGACTACATCGACCTCTACCAGACCCACATCTGGGACCCGGACACCGGGCTGGAAGAGATGGTGGCCGCCTTCGACGACCTCGTCCGCGCCGGCAAGATACTGCACGCCGGGATCACCACCATGCCGGCCTGGCAGCTCGCGAAGTGTCTCGAGGTCGCGCGGGCGGGTGGACGCCGTCCCTTCGTCTCCGCCCAGAGCCACTACAACCTGATCCACCGCGAGGACGAGCGCGAGCTCCTGCCGCTCTGCCGCGCGGAGAAGCTCGGCCTCATCCCCTACAGCCCCCTCGCACGCGGATTCCTGTGCGGCGGGCGCAGCGCGAAGAGCGGTCCGACCCTGCGCGCCCGCACCGACGAGTTCACCCACATGTGGCATGGGCGGCGTTCGGACCTTCGCGTGGCGGGGCGCGTGGAACGGATCGCCGCGAGGCGCGGTGTCGCACCGGCCCAGGTTGCGCTCGCCTGGGTGCTGACGCGACCCGGAATCAGCGGCACGCTCTTCGGAGCGACCCGGGTCGGGCACGTCGACGAGGCGGTCGAGGCGATGTCGCTCACCCTGAGCGCGGCCGAGCTGCGTTCGCTCGAGTCCGCCTACGAGCCGAAGGCGCTGCCGGGCACGGGCTGAGCTGGCCCGCATTTCACACCGAATCTCCTGCTGCGGACACCGATCCGCTCACGGTGAACGGGCGTACTCCCTCGAGCCACGTCGACATGGTCACCACCAGGACTTCAGTGTCTCTCCGTCCGTGCGCCTGCGGTCCAAGGCGTCTCGACCCCCGCAGCTCACGAAGCTCAGGTCGAGAAATGCGGACTCGAGGTCGGTCCCGCGGCCCGATTCTCACCCCGCCCCGCCGAGCGGGGCGGCCTCGTCCAGGTACACGCGGGGAACGCGGCGGCCGATGCCGGTCAGGATCTCGTTGGGAATGGTGCCCGCCCGCTCCGACACCGACTCGATGCTCACCCTCGACCCGAACACCTCCACCATCGTTCCCGGCGGCGCGTCTTCCTCCGGGATCCCGCTGAGATCCACCACCGTCATGTCCATCGACACCCGTCCGAGCACCGGCACCCGGTGGCGACCGAGGGCGAGCCGCAACGGCGACTGCCCCGCCGTGGAGGACACGCGACGCGGAAGACCGTCCGCGTAGCCCGCCAGCACCACGCCGGCGCGCAGGGCGCGCGGGCAGGTGAAGGTCTCGCCGTAGCCGATGGTCTCGCCGGCCCGCAGGCGCTTGACCTGGGCGAGGCGGGCCTCGAAGGTCGCCACCGGCCGGACCCGGGGCTCGGTCACTCGATAGTGGGGGTCGTGACCGAAGAGTGAAATTCCGGGTCGAAGGAGACCGAAATGATAGTCGGGGCCGAGGAGCAGCCCAGCCGAGTTCGCGAGGCTCGCGGGCACCCGCGGAAACAGCGAACGCAGGGCTCGGAAGCGTTCGAGCTGGATGCGGTTGGCCGGCGCCTTCGGGTCGTCTGCGCTCGCGAGGTGACTCATTACCAGTCGCAGGTCGAGCCATCCGTCCGGTCTCCACTCGCGGCCGAGCGCCCGCGCCTCCGCCTCGCTCATGCCGAGGCGATTGATTCCCGTCTCGACATGAATCGCCGCCGGCACCGGCGCGCCACGGGCCGCGCCGAGCGCGGACCACGCCGCGACCCCGGCCCGGTCGTAGAGGCAGGGTACCAGCCCCTCGCGGACCAAAGTGGCGGCGTCGTCCTCGAGGTGGGGCGACAGCACGAAGATGCGCGCGTCGGGAAGCAGCGCCCGCAGACTCGCCGCCTCGGCGGTGAACGCGGTGAAGAAGGTGCGTGCGCCCGCGCGGGCGAGCGTCCGGGCGACCGGCTCGAGCCCGAGCCCGTAGGCGTTTGCCTTCACCACGCCCGCACACTCCGCTGCCGCCGCCCGAGCGGCGAGCGCGTGAAAGTTGTCGCGGAGCGCGCCGAGATCGACCACGAGGCGGTTGGCCACCGGGGTGGGGTGCGGCTCGACCGGCGCGGCGGGGGGGCTCATCGACCCTGTTCTCCGACCGGCCCGCGGGGGTTCCTGGTGGACCATGCGACGTGGACGGAGGCGGTCAACACGCGACAACCCCTGGTGGCAAAGGGCACGCCCGCCCACCACGCAGGATCATTTCATGCTGCGTCTCGACCTGAGCCTCGGGACCGGCGGGACGGCTCCAATGGACGACTCGGGGCGCTCGGTGATGCGGAATGCCTGCAACTGAAGGGTAGGCAGGGCGAATGAGGGCGCACCGGGGGGTCACCAACGCGGTCCGCGTCAGCATGAAATGGCCCTGGCCCACCACGTCGACATCTTGACAGCAATACATATGCACATCACGATTCACCCCATGCGAACCACGCTGACCATCGACCCGGATGTCGAGCAGCTCCTGCGGCGAGAAATGAGGCGCACCAACCGGAGCATGAAGACTGTCGTCAACGATGCGTTGCGCACCGGCCTGGGGATACGCGGCAAAGCGCCCCGGGCGCCTCGCTTTGCGGTGGAGCCTCATGCCTTCGGCTTCAAGCCGGGCATCGATACAGACCGGCTCAATCAGCTCGTCGACGAGATGGAGGCGGAGGCGCTCGCCCGCAAGCTCGCCCGGTGATCGTTCCCGACGTCAATCTGTTGCTGTACGCCCACGACTCGCTGTCCCGCCGGCACGAGGCGGCGCGTACGTGGTGGGAAGCACTCATGAACGGTACCGGCACCGTCGGGCTTCCGTGGGTGGCGATCCTGGGCTTCATCCGGATTGCGACCAATCCGAAGATACTCGACAACCCTCTCGACGTCAGCGGCGCCTGCATGCGCGTCCGATCCTGGCTTTCCCGGCCACAGACGGCGCTCATCCACCCCGGTGACCGTCATGCCGACATTCTGTTCAGTCTCCTGGAGGCGGCGGGATCGGCCGGCAATCTGACGACCGACGCGCATCTCGCCGCGCTGGCGATCGAGCACCAGGCCGAACTGCACTCTACCGATGCCGACATGGCGCGTTTTCCCGGGCTGCGCTGCACAAATCCTCTCGTCTGAAGTCGCAATACGGCATCGAAGAGTCGGCAAGCAGTCCGAAAAGACCCCGCCCCTCCGCGGATGCGCATGGATACCGGTGGCATAGCGCATCTCGTCCTTCACGCCGTCGCGCCGGGCGCCCTGGCCGCCCTGGCTTTTCGCCCGCGATGGCGGTCGGCGTGGGGCTGGATGCTCGTGACGATGGTCGTCGACATCGACCACCTGCTGGCGGAACCCGTCTACGACCCCGATCGTTGCAGCATCGGATTTCACCCACTCCACTCCTGGCCCGCGATCGGCGCGTACGCGCTCTCGCTCGGCGTTCCCGCCCTGAGGGTCTTTGCCGCCGGCCTCCTCGTGCACATGGGCGTCGACGGGCTGGACTGCCTGTTCATGGGCACCTGAAGGGCGGTTCGGACTACCGAGTCGGCCGGCCGGCAGCGTTGGCGGGTGTCCTGGGGCAGCACGTGATGCGAGGACGAGGGGATCCGCCCCTCCTGCCGCCGCTTCGCTTTCCCCGCTGCGAATCGGAGCGCTCCCCGATGCGCCGGCCGGCGCCGGCAGGGCCCGCGCCGCCTACCGGTCGAAACGCAGGAAGTCGCGCGCCTCGGCCTCGTGCCAGTTGCCGTGCCCGCGGTAGTAGCGCTTCGAAGCGTCGTCGAAGGGCTGGAAGTCGAGCGTGGTGACCTCTCCCGTCATCAGAGCCTCGTGCACCAGCGCGTTGCGACGCTGCTTGCGCAGGATGCGCCGGGTCAGATCCTCGAGCGGCCAGCGGCGGCGGACCTCGGCTTCGAGCTCGCTCACCTCCCGCTCGTGCGCGGGGTCGTCGACCAGGTTCCGGCGCTCGCCGGCGTCGGCGGCGAGGTCGTAGAGGCTGCATGGCCCGCCTTCCCAATGAACGTACTTCCTCGTGCCGCGCCGGATCAGCATGCCGGGCGCCCGCACCCCTTCGAAGAAGGCCTCCGACACCGCCTCGTCCTCCCAGCGGGAGGCGTCGCCCGCTACCAGGGGCAGGAGGCTGCGGCCTTCGATCGGCTCGACCAGATGGGCATCCGCATCACCTTCCAGGGCCAGCTCGAGCAGGGTCGGCATCAGGTCGATGAGCGAGCTGCACTGGCCGACCCGCCGGGAGCCGGTCTCGCCCGGAATCGAGAGGAAGAGCGGGACGCGGCAGGAGTGCTCGTAGAAGCTCATCTTGTACCAGCACCCACGCTCTCCGAGCATGTCGCCATGGTCGGCGGTGAAGACGAGGATGGTCCGATCGTCGAGGCGCGCCGCCCGGAGCGCGTCGAGCACCCGCCCGACGAGGTCGTCGACGAACGCGATCGAACCGTAGTATCCGTGGCGGGCGCGGCGGACGTCCTCCTGCGTCACGTCGAGCTCGCCGCGGTCGTAGTGCCGGTAGAGCCACTGGCCATGCGGGTCCCGCTCCGCGGGGGGGATGAAGGGCGTCAGAGGCATGTCGATGTCGTCGTGCCGGTATCGCTCCCAGCATGCGGGCGGCGTCACGTAGGGATCGTGCGGGTGGGTGAACGAGACCTTGAGGAGGAAGGGCCGCCGGTCCGTTCCGCGCGCGTAGTCGTAGATCCAGCGCACCGCCGCATGTGCGGCATCGTCGTCGTGGGCCTGCTGGGCGGCGCGCTCGGCAATACCCGCGCTCACCACGTTCTTCAGGTCGTGATACCAGTCGAGTCGCCGCTCCGGATCGTCCCAGATGCCGTACCAGCAGTTGTCGGCCGGGCAGATGTCCGTGGTCAGCCGCTTCTCCAGCCCGTGGAGCTGGTCCGCGCCGATGTAGTGCGCCTTGCCGCTCTGCACCGTGACGTAGCCGTTGGCGCGCAGGTAGTGGGCAAGGGTCGGCACCGAGAAGGCGTAGTCGCAGCCGCTGTCGAAGACCTCGAGCGCCGAGGGCAGACGGCCCGCCATCAGTCCCGCCCGGGCGGGCACGCAGAGCGGGGAATTGGAGTAGTGCGCGTCGAAGACAGTGCTGTCGGCCGCGATCTCGTCCAGGCGTGGGGTCTTGACCACCCGATGCCCGTAGGCGGGCAGGAAGTGCGGCGCCAACTGGTCGGCCATCAGGAACAGGATGTTCGGCGGGCGCGTCATCGGACTTCTCCCCTCGTTCGGCAAGTTGTGTCCCGCAACCGACTCGTCCCGAGGGCCCATGCTCCGCCGGCGACGATCATCGCGAAGTTCCTCTCCGTCGGAGCCTGGTCCAGCCCGTCGCTCCCTCGCAGGCTACGTCGAAGCATAGGGTCCGGGGCGAAGGCGGTCAACGCAGATTGGCTGCGCGCCGCCGGCGCCCCCATCGGACGAGCGCGTCGTCTCCACCGCCGGGAGCGCCGCACCTCGGGAACCAGGAACATTCGGAAGTCGATGTGGCGCGCTCGTCAGGGCATCCAAGCCCGTCATTCCCGCGCCACTCTCCGCCATTCCCGCGCCCCCTTCCGTCATTCCCGCGCAAGCGGGAATCCATTCCGACCAACGAACCCCGAAACTCGGGTTCTGAAAAGCCCTGCTTCGGTAACGGGGAAGACCGGCTCACGGCGCGCCTTCGATGCTATCCTGCCGCCACCACGCCCGCTGAACCCGACAGAGTGGGTGCGGCCGCCGGCCCTGGTCTTCGCCTTGTGAGCCCTCGTGCCCGCGGCCGGCCCGGACCCTTCGGGCGCCGCCGAGACGCGTTGCTCTTCACGCTCGACCGGACTCGACCTGCGTTGCACACCGAACCTCCTGCTGCGGACTTCGAGACACCCTCGCTGCGTAGCTCGGTGTGAAATGCGGGTCGAGGAGCGGCACCAGATTCACAGACAGACCCCGAGCCCCCGCCATGCTGAATCCTCCCGAGAACGACTTCGCTTTCACCCGCAGGGACCTCAAGGGGACCACCCCCGAAGCGACATACGCCGGTGCCACCAGCTTCCTGCGCCGCCGCTACACGCGCGACTTCAGCGGCGTCGACGTGGCGGTGACGGGGGTGGCCTTCGACACCGCGACCACCAACCGCCCCGGCACCCGTTTCGGTCCGCGGGAGATCCGCGCGGAGTCGACCCAGCTCGCCTGGGACCGGCCCTACGGCTGGAACGTGGATCCGATGACGGCGCTCGCGGTGGTGGACTGCGGCGACTGTCCCTTCGACTTCGGACGGCCGGAGACGGTGCCGGAGGCGATCGAGGCGCACGCCCGCTCGATCCTCGATGCCGGCCCCGCCCTGCTCAGCCTCGGCGGCGACCACTTCGTGAGCTACCCGCTGCTCAAGGCGCATGTCGCAAAGCACGGCCCGCTGTCGCTGCTGCACTTCGACGCCCACACCGACACCTGGGAGGACGAGGACGGGCGCATCGACCACGGCACGATGTTCTTTCACGCCGCGCGCGAGGGGCTGGTGGACCCCGCACGCTCCGTGCAGGTCGGGATCCGCACCGTCAATCCGAACACGCGGGGGTTCCGCATCCTGGACGCACCCTTCGTCCACGCTCGGGGCGAGGCGGCGACCGTGGATGCAATCCGCGAAACGGTCGGGGACCGGCCGGTGTACCTCAGCTTCGACATCGACTGTCTCGACCCCTGCTTCGCCCCCGGCACCGGCACCCCGGTGGTCGGGGGCTTGAGCACCGCGCAGGCGCGGGCGATCCTGCGCGGGCTCGCGGGGCTCGACGTGGTGGGCGCGGATCTGGTGGAAGTCTCCCCGCCCTACGACGTAGCGGGAGTCACCGCGCTCGCCGGCGCCTCCCTCGCCCTGGACTTTCTCGCGCTGATGGCGGTCGCGAAGGGCCACGAAGCGTGAACGCGGCGTGCGCCCGGAGGTGACCCGGGCATCGGTCGAAGGAGCGGCGGCGCGGGGCATGCTCAGCTCTCGCGAATTCATACCCCTCATCGCCCTCCTGATGTCGCTCGTCGCGCTCTCGATCGACGCGATGCTGCCCGCCCTGCCCGCGATCGGGCGCGACCTGGGCGCCGCCCAGCGCAACGACGCGCAGCTCGTCGTCACCGCGCTGTTCCTGGGGCTCGGATTCGGCCAGCTCCTCTACGGCCCGCTCTCGGACTGCATCGGACGCAAGCCCGCCATCTGTGCCGGGCTCGCGGTGTTCATGGCCGGCTGCATCGTGTCCATCCTCGCTCCCACCTTCGAATCGATGCTCGCCGGGCGCGTGCTCCAGGGCCTCGGGGCGGCGGCGCCGCGCGTCGTCACCATGGCGCTCGTCCGGGACCAGTACGAAGGCCGGCGCATGGCGCGCATCATGTCCTTCGCGATGGCGGTGTTCATCATCGTCCCGGCGATCGCTCCGGCCCTGGGGCAGGGCATCCTGTGGATCGCCGACTGGCGCGCGATATTCGTCACCTTCTTCGCCATCGCCGCCGTCGCCTGCGCCTGGCTGGTGATCCGCCAGCCCGAGACCCTGCCCCCGCTCCGGCGCCTTCGCTTCTCTCCGCACGCGATCGGACGCTCCGCGGTGACCGTCCTCACGAACCGTGCCGCGATGGGGTACACCCTCGCGGTGGGCTTCGCCTTCTCGCCCTTCGTCGCCTACCTGAGCACGGCCCAGCAGATCTTCCAGGATGCCTACGGGGTGGGAGCGCTCTTCCCCCTGTACTTCGGGGGGCTCGCTCTCGCGTTCGGCGCCGCCGCGCTCGTGAACGGCCACCTCGTGATGCGTTACGGCATGCTCCGCCTGTCCCGCACCGCGGCGGTTGTCGTCGCTTGCGTTTCCTTCGTCTCGTGGGCGGGCGCATTCGCGTTCGACGGAGTGCTCCCCCTCTGGATCTTCGTCGGCTCCCTGACGCTCATTTTCGCGGCGGTGGCTCTCCTCTTCGGCAACCTGAACTCGCTCGCGATGCAGCCGCTCGGTGATGTCGCCGGGGTGGGCGCGGCGCTCATTGCTTCGCTCGCGACCCTCGTCTCGGTGCCCTTCGGCGCGCTGGTCGCTTACAGCTTCGACGGTACCCTGTACGCCCTTCTGGGGTCCTTCGCCCTGTTCGGGGCCGGCACCTTCACCGCCCTTCAGTGGGCCGCGCACGGTCCCGAGGCGCCCGCGGTCGATGCTTCGCGGCCGGGATCCTGAACGGCACGAGTTCTGCACCCGCGGCCAGACCCATCCGTGTTCGGCCAGGGCACATGCACGTGGATTCCCGCTGACCAAGGGAATGACGGAAGGGGACGCGGGAATGACGGGAGGGGGCGCGGGAATCCACTGCCTTCCCGGAACGCACAATTCGTAGCCCGATCAACGATGCGCCGGCCCGGCCCTCCACAACGCCGTGCGAAACTCCTATGCTCCGCATGCGGACACCTTCGCACCCGATTCCCGGTTGCTCCGATTCGACGAGACCGCGAGCGCGGTCCGCGCAAACTCGAGGGGGCCTCACGCAATGCAGATCAAGCCACCCTATCTTCTCTTCCTCGGCGACGCCCGCGATGCGCTCGCCGCCAAGGTCGCGCTCGGCGTCAAGCAGTGGCGTCCGGAGAACTGTATCGGACAGCTCAGCCTGGCCGGCTGCAACGCCGATGCCGGTCTCCCGGAGATGACGGTGGCCGAGGCCCGCGCGGCCGGCGCCGAGACGCTGATAGTGGGGGTCGCGAACCGCGGCGGGGTGATCGGGTCCACGTGGATCGATGTGCTCCGCGAGGCGCTCGAGAGAGGGATGGATCTCGCGGCGGGGCTGCACACGCGCCTCGCGGACGTGCCGGCGCTCGCCGAGACGGCGGCGGCGCGCGGTCGCAGCATCTTCGACGTGCGCTTCCCCACCCGGAAGTTCGAGGTCGGAAACGGAAGGAAGCGCAGCGGCAAGCGCATCCTCTCGGTGGGCACCGACTGCTCCTGCGGCAAGATGTACGCCGCGCTCGCGCTGGAGAGAGAGCTGCGCGCGCGTGGAGTGGCGGCCGACTTTCGCGCCACCGGACAGACCGGAATCCTCATAGACGGTGCGGGCATCGCGATCGACGCGGTGGTTTCCGACTTCATATCGGGCGCCGTCGAAGTCCTCACCCCGGACGCGGACCCCGGCCACTGGGACTGCGTGGAGGGCCAGGGCTCGCTCTTTCATGCGTCCTATGCGGGGGTCACCATGGGCCTCATCCACGGCGCACAGCCGGACGCCCTGGTGCTCTGCCACGAGCCGACGCGCCGGCACATGCGCGGCCTGCCGGAGTATCCGCTCCCGGATCTCGAAGTCTGCATGGCCACCAACCTCGCCGCGGCGCGCCTCACCAACCCCGCCGCGCGCTTCGTCGGCGTCGCCGTCAATACCTCCGCCCTCGACGATGCCGCGGCGGAGCGCTATCTCGCGGAAACCGAGGAGCGGCTCCGGCTGCCCTGCGTCGACCCGGTCCGGACCGGGGTAGCGCGTATCGCAGACGGGCTGCCGTGAGCCGGGCGCTCGAGGTCGCGCGGGAGCGCTGGCCGCTCCGCGCGACCTTCAGCATCTCGCGCGGGTCGAGGACCGCGAGCGAGGTGGTGGTCGTCCGCGTGCGCGACGGGGAGCACGAGGGACGGGGAGAATGTCTCCCCTATGCCCGTTACGGGGAGAGCGCGGAAGGCGTGGCGGCGGCGATCGAAGCCCTCGCGCCCGCGCTCCGCGAGGGGCTGGAGCGGACCGGGCTGCAGGCCCTCCTGCCGGCGGGGGCGGCGCGCAACGCGCTGGACTGCGCGCTGTGGGACCTCGAGTGCAAGACGAAGGGTGCACGCGCCTGGGAGATCGCGGGACTGGCGGCCCCCGGCCCTCTCACCACCGCCTACACCCTCTCCCTCGATACGCCGGAGGCGATGCGCGTGCGGGCGGCCCGTAGTGCCGGCCGGCCCCTGCTCAAGCTCAAGCTCGGGGGACCCGGCGACCTCGACCGGGTGGCGGCGGTGCGCGAGGGGGCGCCGCGCGCGTGCATCATCGTGGACGCCAACGAAGGATGGAGCGCCGCAGACTACTCGGCCCTCGCCCCGGAACTCGCGCGCCTCGGAGTGGCGATGGTCGAGCAGCCGCTTCCCGCCGGAGAGGACGAAGCCCTGGAGCACCTGGAACGGCCGGTCCCGGTCTGCGCGGACGAGTCCTGCCACGACCTCGCCACCCTGGACGCGCTCGCCGGACGCTACGACCTCATCAACATCAAGCTCGACAAGAGCGGGGGCCTCAGCGAGGCGTTAGCGCTTCGCGACGCCGCCCGCGCGCGCGGTTTCGAGATCATGGTGGGATGCATGATCGCGACCTCGCTGTCCATGGCCCCGGCCCTGCTGGTGGCCGACGGCGCCGCCTTCGTCGATCTGGACGGTCCCCTGTTGCTCGCCGAAGACCGCGCCCACGGACTGCGCTACGACGGTTCCCTCGTCCATCCGCCCTCACCCGCCCTGTGGGGCTGAGGGCGCGGCGCCGGCAACGCGCCCGGCGGGCGATTTGAATTCGCCCGCAGGATGTGCCAAAAGGCAAGTCGTGGGACATCTCACATGTTCGCCGCGGCGCGATCCCGTCGCGGCAAAGAGGCCACTCAGGAGGTTCACCATGAGAATGACGGCAAGGCCCTTTTACACCCTGTTCGCGGCGGCGATTCTGGGAACGGCGCTTCAAGGTGTGACGGCGGTCGATGTATCGGCCCAAGTAACGCTCGAATCCATCAAGGCGGACGGAAAGATCAGCGTCGGATTTTCCAACGAGGCGCCCTACGGGCACATGACCGCCGACGGCGTGCTGACCGGCGAGGCGCCCGAAATGGCTCGAGTCGTGTTCTCCCGGCTCGGAGACGTGGAGCTCGAAGGTGTGCTCACCGAGTTCGGCTCCCTGATCCCCGGGCTCAAGGCGGGACGCTTCGCCATGATCTCGGCCGGCATGTACATCCTGCCCAAGCGTTGCAAGGAGATTAACTTCTCCAACCCGACCCTGGGGCTGGGACAGGGCATGGTCGTCGCGGCGGGCAACCCGAAGGGCATTCACAGCTTCGAAGACATTGCCGGCAACCCCGACGCCACCATCGTAGTCGTCGCGGGCGGCGTCGAGAGAGACTATGCCCGCAAGACCGGGATTCCCGATGACCAGGTGCTGGTGGTGCCGGACTTTCCCACCGCGACCGCCGCCATCCAGACCGGACGGGGGGATGCGCTGGCGCTGACGGGGCTCTCCGCCCAGAACGTCGTCGACACTGCGAACGACCCGAGGATAGAGCGGGCCCGTCCCTTCACGGATCCGGTCATCGACGGCAAGGTCGCCCGGGGATACAGCGGGTTCGGCTTCCGCAAGGAGGACACCGAGTTGCTCGACTTCTTCAACCAGGAGCTCGCGAAGTTCGTCGGGACTGAGGCACATCTCGCGCTGATCGGACCCTTCGGCTTCACCGAAGCGGAGCTGCCCGGAGACAAGACCGCCGAGCAGCTCTGCGCGGGCGAGTGATCCCCTGCGGCATCGCTTCGATCTGAAGAACCGGCGCCCGGTTCGCCTCGCGGCCCGGGCGCCGCGCCATTCGACCCCGTCGTGTCGCCCGACCCGGCCGGGAGAGGCCCGGTGAGCCCATGCGCGAAGACGTAACCCTGCTCGTTTTCGCCCGGGAGCTGCTTCTCGCCGCCCCCGTCACGATCGAGATCACCCTGGGGGCGGCGGTGCTGGCCTTCGGGATGTCCATCCTCTTCGGGCTCGCCCGGCTCTCCCGAATCTGGCTCGTGCGCGCGCTCGCCCGGATCTACGTCGAGTTCTTCCGCGGCAGCTCCGCGCTGGTGCAGCTCTTCTGGCTCTTCTACGTGCTGCCGCACTTCGGCATCCTGCTCGAGCCGGTGACCGTCGGCATCGTCGGGCTCGGGCTCAACGCCGGGGCCTACGGCGCGGAGATCGTGCGCGGCGCGGTCACCGCCGTGGACCGCGGACAGTACGAGGCGGCCACCGCGCTCAACTTCTCGCGATCGCGCACGATGCTGCGCATCATCCTTCCCCAGGCCCTGGTCGCGATGATGCCGCCCTTCGGCAACCTCTTCATCGAGCTCCTGAAGGGGACGGCGCTGGTGTCTCTGATCACCATCACGGACATCACCTTCCGCGCCGCTCAGCTCAACGTCTTCACCCTGCGCTCGATGGAGATCTTCAGCATCGCCATCAACGTCTACCTGGCGCTCGCGCTCGTCATCATCTTCTTCATGCGCGGCATGGAACGCCGCCTCGGACGAGGCCTCGGTCGAGTGGGAGGGATCTCGTGATCTGGGACTGGGAGTTCGTGTGGGTCGAGGCCCTGCCTCCCCTGCTCAAAGTCGTGCACATCACGGTGCTGGCCACCCTCTACGGGTTCGCGATCGCGGCGGTGCTCGGACTGCTGCTCGCCCTCCTGCGTCGCGCCCCGGTCCGGATCGTCTCCTGGCCGGTGGTCGGATTCATCGAGTACGTGCGCAGCACCCCTCTCCTCATCCAGATCTACATCGTCTACTTCGGTCTCCTTCCCGCCCTCGATCTCGACCCGACCCCCTTCTTCGCCGGCGTCCTCGCCCTCGGCATACACTTCAGCACCTACACCTCGGAGGTGTATCGGGCCGGAATCGAGAGCGTGCCCCGCGGCCAGTGGGAAGCCGCCACCGCGCTCAACTTCCGGCTGACGCAGAAGATGGTCCGGATCATCCTGCCCCAGGCGATCCCGCCGGTGATCCCCGCGCTCGGCAACTATCTCGTGGCGATGTTCAAGGAGACTCCGCTGCTCGCCGCGATCGGAGTGCTGGAGCTGCTGCTCACCGCCAAGAACACCGGCTCCTACACCTTCCGCTACATCGAGCCGTTCACCATCGTGGGGGTGTTCTTCCTCATCATGAGCATCGTGGCCAGCCTCGGCATCCTGCGTCTCGAGGAATGGCTCGAGCGGAGAAGACCGGGATGAGCGACGAACCCGTCGTGCAGTTCCGGGGCGTGACCAAGTCCTTCGGCGACCTGGTGGTCCTCGACGCCTTCGACCTGGACATCGCACCCAACGAGCACCTCTCGGTGATCGGGCCGAGCGGATCGGGGAAGTCCACGCTGCTGCGGGTACTGATGACGATCGAGCGAATCGACTCCGGCACCATCAAGGTGGACGGCGACTACCTGTGGCACATGGAACGCGACGGCAAGCTCGTCCCCGCCAACGAGGCGCACTTGCGCAAGGTGCGGGCGAAGGTCGGCATGGTCTTCCAGCACTTCAATCTCTTTCCCCACATGACGGCGCTGCGCAACGTCACCGAGGCACCGATTCACGTCCTCGGCATGGGCAAGGAGGAAGCGACGGAACGTGCGGTCGAGCTCCTGAACATGGTGGGCCTGAACGACAAGATGGACTCCTTTCCCGCCCAGCTATCGGGGGGCCAGCAGCAGCGGGTGGCCATCGCCCGCGCCCTGGCGATGCGCCCCAAGGTGATGATGTTCGACGAGGTGACCTCCGCCCTCGACCCGGAGCTGGTGGGCGAGGTGCTCGGCGTCATGCGCACGCTCGCCACCGAGCACGCCCTCACCATGATCATCGTCACCCACCAGATGGGCTTCGCGCGGGAGATCTCGGACCGGATCTGCTTCATCGAGGGCGGACGCATCGTCGAGCAGGGCCCTCCCGACCGGATCTTCACCGCACCCGAGAGCGAGCGCACCCGCGCCTTCCTCAAGGCGGTGCTGGAGGTCTGAGCCCGCCCTCCCCTCGGCCTCCCGGCGGGCGTACGCCGATACCCTCGCGATGAGCGGACGTCCCGACGCCCTCGCGACGAGCGGACGCCGAGGAGCCCGGAGCCGTACCCGCGACGGTCGGGCACCCGCCGGCGAACACCACGAACGCATCCGTGTTCGGTGAGCGCACATGGATTCCCGCTTCCGCGGGAATGACGGGAGTGCAGGTTTCGGAGGCCGGCGGGAAAGCGCGAGCCGGGCGCTACGCGAGGAGGCGCTCTTCGAAGGGGAAGGTCGACATCAACTGGTAGCCGTCCCGGGTCACCAGCACCTGCTCCTCGAGCTTGACGCCCTCTCCGCCGTGCTCCGACCCGATGAAGCTCTCGACGCAGATCACCATGTTCTCTTCGAGCACGCCGTCGTAGCCGTCGCGCTCCCAGTCGACGGGCCAGGGAATGCACGGCCATTCGTCGCCCATGCCGATGCCGTGCATCATGACCGGGTAGCGGTGGGCGACGAATTCCGAGGGGGGCATCCAGCCCCGCTCGGAGACCTCGCGGAACGTGACCCCGGCCCGCACGAGCTCGAGATTGCGCTGGATGTTCTCGTGGGCGAGCCGATACAGGCGTTTCTGGGCCTCGGTGGGAGTGCCGGGCTCGCAGAAGAAAGTGCGCGAGACGTCGGCGCTGTATCCGAAGGGCCCCACCAGGCCGCAATCGAAGGCGACCAGCTCGCCGGCCCGGATGATCCGGTCCCCCGCCTCCATTCCCCAGGGGTTGGCGTGGCCTCCCGCGGCGAGCAGCCGGTACTCGATCCACTCTCCCCCCATCGCGATGTTCGTGTGCTGGAGGATGGCGAAGAATTCGTTCTCCGTCATCCCCGGCACGAGCTCCCGGCGCATGCGGGCCATCGCGGCGTCGGCGACGGTGACCGCGTGCAGCATGCAGGCGATCTCCTCGGGGCACTTTATCGCGCACGCACGCTCCACCAGGGGCTCGCCCGCCACGACATCGAGGCCCGCTGCCCGGAGCGCGTCGAGCGCGTCGGGATCGCAGATGTCCAGGGCGACCCGCCCCCCGCCGCCCCGCTCCCGGACCACCGCCGCGACCTCCCGCGCCCACGCTGCGATCCGGCTGTCCCTTCGGGTCCCGGCCTCCATGTAGGTGATCGGCGGCATGGGGAAAGCCTGGCCGACGGTCTCCGGCCGCCAGGCATCCTTCCCCGCTCCCCACCCGAACACCACGGCCCGGCCGTCGGCCGGCACCACCACGCAGCGGCTCAGGAAGTGCATGGCGAAGATCTGTCCGGCCTTGATGCCGGTCGCGTAGCGGATGTTGATCGGGTCGAGGAGGAGGAGCGCCGCACCGCCGCTCGCGTTGACCTCGCCCTGCAGACGGGCGAGCCGGTACTCGCGCATCGCGACCATGTCGACCATGGGAGCATCGTCCCTGATCCCCATTCCGGGCGCGTTTCGCGCGAGCTCTCTCACGTCGTACATGGCGGCGACTCCTCGAGCAACCCGGACCGAACGAGCCGGACTTCCCTCGCCGAAGGGCTCCCGCGCCCGTCCCGAGGGACCGGAAGCCCCACGCCCGCCGCGTGCTCACGGCAACTCGAAGCCGGCGCTGGCGAGGGGGCGCGGGTGCCGAGCATGTCGAAGACGTGGGCGTCCATGGGCTCTTCGGCTCCCTTGCAGTATAGCCGCTCCGCCGGCCCCGGCACGCCAGGGCCGGGGGCAGGACCCAGGGCAGATCAGTTCGCGGGCGTCCTCGACCGCCGCCAGACAGCGTAGCTCCTTGATGCAGGGCGGATCGCCCGCCCGTCTCATTGAAGGAGAAGACGATCGCGGGGCCGGGCATCTCCGCGAGGAGACGACTAGACTCCGCTTCGGTCCACGGGAGGAATGCAGGATGAGCCGCATCGTCTACGTCAACGGAGAGTACTGCCCCGAGGAAGCCGCGAAGATCTCGGTCTTCGACCGGGGCTTTCTCTTCGCCGACGCGGTCTACGAGGTGACCTCGGTCCTCGAAGGGCGTCTCGTCGACAACCGGGGCCACCTCGCACGTCTCCGCCGCTCGCTCGAAGCGCTGAGGATCCCCATGCCGCTCGAAGAAGAGGGAATCGAAGCGGTGCAGCGCACGCTCATCGAGCGCAACCGTCTGGAGAACGGAATCGTCTACATGCAGATCACGCGCGGGGCGGCGGACCGCGACTTCCCCTACCCCGAAGGCGCAAGGCCCAGCCTGGTGATGTTCACGCAGTCGCGTGTGCTCATCGACGTTCCCGCCGCGCGCACCGGCATCAAGGTCATCTCGGTACCGGACGTCCGCTGGAGACGGCGCGACATCAAGACGGTGGGCCTGCTCGCTCCGGTGATGGCGAAGCAGGCGGCGCTCGATGCGGGCGTCCACGACGCCTGGCTGGTGGAAGACGGCGAGATCACCGAAGGCAGCTCCAACAACGCTTACATCGTGAGTGCCGCCGGCCGCATCGTCACGCGACGCCTCGGCAACGAGATCCTGCCCGGGGTGACCCGCGGGGCCGTGTTGCAGCTCTCCCAGCAGGCGCGGATCGAAGTGGAAGAGCGCGCCTTCACCCTGGAGGAGGCATACGCGGCGCGGGAGGCATTCGTCACCAGCGCGTCCACATTCGTGCTGCCGGTGGTCGAGATCGACGGCCGGCGCATCGGCAGCGGAGAGCCCGGGCCGATCGCCCGGCGATTGCGCGCCCTCTACATCGAAGCGGCGTTGAGCCAAGTGAGAGAGGAACGCGGCGCCACCTGAGCCGCCGAATGCTTTCGGGCCCGAGCTGCGGGGTTCGAAGCGCTGGAATCAGGCAATGGATTCCCGCTTCCGCGGGAATCCATTTCGGTCAACGAATCCTGAAGCTCGTACTTCGAGGCAGGCGCTCGCCGCCGGAGCGGCCGGGGCACCGGGAAAGCGAAGCGGGCTCCACTCCCCCGAACCCCGTGCCGCACCACTCGCGAATCGCGAAGCGCACTCCTCCCGGCGTTCGCGAAGAAGATGGGGACTTCACGAATTCTCCGTTGCCGGAGGCGGCCGGGGCTGGCGACCATTCACACGGAGCCGCGGCGGCAACGCCCGACGGCCACGAGCAGTTCGGGCAGGCGGTACAGCGGCCGAGGCCCATTCACGCGGAGCCGCGGCGGCAATGCCCGGCGGTCCACGCCCTCCGGGGGGGGAACACGGTGATAGAGGTCCAGGACATC
The DNA here is from genome assembly GCA_964347195.1 of uncultured Ectothiorhodospiraceae bacterium. Lineage (GTDB taxonomy): Bacteria > Pseudomonadota > Gammaproteobacteria > HK1 > HK1 > JAJEAD01. Next base: position 4,344 of record CAYFYD010000004.1, on the reverse strand, counting down.
CGGAAAAGCTTCGACGCGCGCGTCGCGGTGGACGGGGTCAGCTTCGTGGCGAAGGAGGGGTCGGTCTTCGGGCTCCTCGGGCCCAACGGCGCGGGCAAATCCACGACCATCGGCTGCATCTCCGGTCTGCTCGCGCCCTCGTCGGGCCGCATCCAGGTCTGCGGACACGATGTGGTTCACGCGGCCCGGGCGGCGCGGGCCTGTATCGGGGTGGTTCCGCAGGAGCTCGCGCTCTACGAGGACCTGAACGCAGCCCACAACGCGAGCTACTGGGGAGCGGCGTACGGGCTGCGGGGAAGGGAGCTCGAGAGGCGAGTCGGCGAAGTACTGGATCTCATCGGCCTCACGGACCGTGCGCGGGAACCGGTCAAGAAACTGAGCGGCGGCATGAAACGGCGTCTCAACTTCGGCTGCGGCATCGTCCATCGCCCGCGCGTCCTTCTCCTCGACGAGCCGACGGTCGGCGTGGATCCGCAGAGCCGCGTGCGGCTGCTCGACATGGTGCGCGAGCAGGCGAAGGCGGGGGCCTGCGTGCTCTACACCACGCACTACATGGAGGAAGCACAGGCACTCTGCAACCGCCTCGCGATCATGGACCACGGCAGGATCCTCGCCGCCGGCACGCTCGAAGAGCTCCGGGGCCTGCTGGGCGAGCGGGACCTCCTCCGACTCACGGGCGCATTCGAGCCGGAGCGTGTGCGCAACGGCATCGAGGCCCTGGACGACGCCGAAGTGGTGAGCATCGACTCCGGTACGATGCTCATCGCGGCCGGAGCCGCCAGCCGGCGCTTGCCCGCCATCTTCGGAGTGGTCGCGGAGAGCGGTGGCCGGGTGGACGAGACCACGTTGAATCGGCCGAACCTCGAAAGCCTGTTCATCAAGCTCACGGGGCGGGAGCTCCGGGAGTGAGTGTTCGCTTCGTCATCGCGACGGCCGGGAAGGACCTCCGCCGGCGCCTCGCGGACCCGGCTGCCCTGCTGATCTGGCTGGCGTTGCCCCTTGCCATCGGCGGCCTCCTGGTGCTCATCAACAGCGGCGACGGAGGAACGCCCCATGGGCGTGTGCTGGTGGTCGACGAGGACCGCTCCTTCGTGAGCGGACTGATCGGCGGCATCCCGAAGCAGGGGGGGATGGCGGAGCTCTTCGATGTCGTGCAGGTGGAGCGCGACGAAGGGCAGCGACTCATCGACGCCGGCGAGGCCACCGCGCTGCTCATCCTGCCGGCCGGCCTGCAAGGCGCCTTCGTGGGGAACGGTCATGCCGAGATCCGGCTCGTGACCAATCCCTCCCATCGCATTCTGCCCTCGGTGCTGGAAGAGCTCCTCGAGATCGCGGTGGATTCCGCGGTCTACGTCGAGCGCCTGGCCACCGACACTGCTCTGCGGCCCGCGGACCTGGGCCTCGACGATCCCACCGCCTCGACCGAGGGCTTCGGAAAGCGTCTGGCGGAGCTGATTCCGCGCGAATCGGGAATGGAGGTCCCGGCGCCCGGGGTGCTCAGCGTCGAGCTCGCCGCGGCGCCGGGCGCGGACGCGACCGGCAGCGCGCGCTCCGTCCCGGACGTAGGCAGGATCTTTCTGCCGAGCATGATCTTCCTGTCCCTGCTCTTCGTAGCCCAGGGCATGAGCGGCGACATCTGGCACGAGAAACGTCTCGGCACACTGCATCGCGCCGCCGCCTCGCCGCCGGCGATGGCCGCCTTTCTCGCCGGCAAGCTGCTCGCAGGTACGTCCATCGCCGTCGTCGTCGCGATCGTCGGGGTCGCGACCGCCATGGCGCTCTTCGACCTTTCCCTGGCCCAGGCTCCCCTCGCAGTGCTCTGGATCGCGTTCTCCGGTGGCGTGCTGTTGATCTGTTTCGTGCTCCTGCAGTCCTTCGCCTCGAGCGAGCGGGCCGGAGACATGCTTACCAACATCGTCCTGTTCCCGGTGATGATGCTGGGCGGATCCTTCTTCCCCCTGGAGATGATGCCCGACTGGATGGCGGAGATCGGCCGCTGGACGCCGAACGGTGCCGCCCTGGTCCGGCTCGGGGAGATCCTCGATGCACAGCCGGACTTCCCCGCGATGGGGGCCGCGGCCCTGTCGATCGGCATTCCCGGCGCAATCGCGTTCGCCCTTGCCGCACGGCGCCTGTCCGGGCGCTTTCTGGTGTCCTGACCATGTGGCGGGACGCACGCTTCATCGCCCGGCGCGACCTCGCCATGCTGCTGCGAACCCGCGAGACCCTCCTGTGGACCTTCGTGATGCCCGTCGTCTTCATCTACTTCATGGGCACGGTCACCGCGGGCTTCGGCACTGCGGACCCGGAGCGCCCCGACCCGATCGCGCTGCGCGGCGCCGGCGGGGGAGGCTTTCTCGTCGACGAGATCGTCCGGCGACTCGAAGCGCAGGACTTCGCGGTGATCCGCACCACCTCCCCGCGGGAGTTCACGAAGCAACCCCGGCGCCTGACCCTCCCTCCGCCCTCTCCCGGCCATGCGAACCTGACGGCCTCGATACTGGCCGGAAATCCCGCGGTCCTCGCTTTCGAACGCGACGGCGCAGCGCTGGAACGGCGCTACGACGAAGTGCGGGTGGCGCGGGCGGTGTACGCCGTGCTCGCGGACCTGATGACCACTTCCCTCGTCGAGGGCGAAGCGTCGCCGGAAACCTTCGCAGAGCTCGCGGCCGCGCCGCGCCACGTCACCCTGCACGTGCGCAGCGCCGGCAGACGGCAAGCGCCGCCGACCGGCTACTCGCAGGCCATCCCCGGCACCATGGTCATGTTCACGCTGCTCGTGCTCCTCACCAGCGGAGCGATCCTGCTGGTGATCGAGCGAGAACGGGGCCTCCTTCGCCGGCTCGCCGCGACCCCGGTACGCCCCGCCTCTGTCGTCGCCGGAAAGTGGATGGCGAGAATGGCGCTGGGGATCGTGCAGATCGCCTTCGCCATGGCGGCGGGGAGCGTGCTCTTCCGAATGGACTGGGGCGCGGCGATCGGGATGGTGAGCGTCACCCTGATCGCGTGGGCGGGGTTCACCGCCTCCTTCGGCCTCCTGCTCGCCAACATCGCCCGCAGCCAGGCCCAGATGCTGGGGATCGGCGTGTTCGTCACCATGGCGCTCGCCTCGCTCGGGGGGTGCTGGTGGCCGATCGAGATCACGCCGGAGTGGATGCAGACGCTCGCCGCCTGCCTCCCCACCGGCTGGACGATGGACGCGCTGCACAAGCTCGTCAACTTCGGATACGGGCCTGCCGCCGCCGCGCCCCACCTCGCCGCCCTGCTCGTGGGGACCCTCGTCTGCGGCGCCGCGGCGGCGCGGACCTTTCGTTACCAGTGATCCAGGGGGCGCCGCATCGGTAGATGCCGGTCCTGGAGACGCGGAGCCCCGGGCCGCTGGTGGTGACGACGCCGTGCCCCCAGCCCCCGGCCTTCCTGCCGGGGGGCCACGGCACGGGCGGCGTGGAAGGCGCTGGTGACGTTGGTGTCCTGGATCCGGCGCCAGTCCTCGAAGGAGTACAACGATGCTGCACCACACCCCGTGGGGCAAGTTGCAACGGGACGAAGGCGGCGTTCCGACCACACGCCTGGAGCTCGCCGAGCACTCGATGGACGTGGCGGCCACTTTCGAGGCGTTGCTCGCGTTGCCGACAGTCGCCGCACGCCTGCAGAAGCTGACCCGGACGCCGCTGGATGCGACCGTCCGCAGCCGTCTGGCAGTCTTCGCGTTTCTGCACGACATTGGCAAGGCCAGCGTCGGTTTCCAGTCGAAGGCGCTGTCCAGGGAGGAGGCGCAGACGTTGCTGCGCCGATGCCGAATCGAGCTGCACGAACGCGGCCACACCCGCATCGTCGGTGGCCTGTTCCGCAAATCGTCGTTCCGAACCGTCTTCCCCGTCGGAGACGTCGTCGCATGGGGATCGGCGCATCTGGATCTCTGGCTCGCTGCCGTCTCACACCACGGCGACCCGATCCGCGAGAGCGAGTTTCATCGAACAGGTCCTCGGTCACTGTGGGAGGCGGCAAACGGCTACCACCCCATGGAGGCCGTGCGCATGCTCGGAGAGCGGGCGCGAACCTGGTTCCCCGACGCCTGGACGAAGGGAGAGGCTCTACCGGACGAGCCCGCTTTCATCCACGCTTTCGCCGGCTTCGTCAGCCTCGCGGACTGGATCGCATCGAACGACGCTCCCGGCTTTTTCCCCTACAACGGCCACGGCGCAGGCGAGCGCGCCGACTTCGCCCGCTCCCGGGCTGCCGAGGTTCTGCGGCGAATGCGGATCGATGTCGAAGACGCCCGCGCGGATCTGCGTCGCCGCGCACCCGATTTCGGTGACGTGTTCCGGACGGCCGCCGGCACGC
>CAYFYD010000003.1:0-28610 GCA_964347195.1 uncultured Ectothiorhodospiraceae bacterium | reverse complement strand
GCCTTCGTCGAGGCGAGCGAGTTCTTCCTCGTGGAGACGCTGGCGCATCGTCTCGCGGAGGCTCTGGTCGCGGAGTTCGGCATCGGCTGGCTGCGCCTCAAAGTGAACAAGGAGGGCGCCCTGCGCGGGGCGCGCGGGGTCGGCGTCATCGTCGAGCGCGGGACGCGGGACGGGGGCGCCGCAGGTGGGGCAGCGTAGAGAGAAACGGCGGAAGAAGGAAGATGCTCCACGCCGTCCTGAGCGAGGGTCGGGGACGCGCCCGGGACCGCACCCCGCGCATCGCCGTCGAGACCCGGCGCCACGAGATCCTCGCAGGGCAGCGCATGGCATACGGGCGGGCCCTGCGCACACTCGCACGCAGTCCGCGCCGTGCGGTGCGGGGGAAGGGCGACAACCGTCGACACGGCTTCCACGGGCGCGCAACGAGGGCACGCTGCCGAAGGCCCCGGTGCGTCTCCAGCGCGCCGTCGCCGCGACCGCCCTACTCCTCGCCGCGGCCACGGGAAGCGCCGGCACTCCCCCCGAGCGCACAGAGCCCTACCCGCACGACGAGAGCTACGTCGCCTCGCGCAACGGCATCTGCCACTACTACGGGATCTCCGCCGTGCGCAGCACGCTCCGCAGCCGCGGCGCGCCCGTGCGCCACCCCCCACGCGAAAGCCACCGCCTGACCCTGCACGCGAACTGCTGCGTCGACCGGCCCGGTACCGGAATCGGCGCCTTCGTGCACTTCCCGCCCCTGCCCGGAGATCCGGAAGGCGGGATCGAAGCCTGGCTCGTCTCGCGCCTCCTCCCAGGGCGGCCGGAGAAGGACTTCTCCGCAGACGCCCGCATCGAAGTGCGCACCGACACCCGCCGCACCCACCACGCCGCCACGCTCAGCCGCGACTACGTCGCCTACCTCGTCGAGACCGACTACCGCCTCGGTCCGCTCCCCCTCGATGCCCTCGTTCACCTCCTCGCCCCCGCGACAGGGAAGGAGTCGCATTTCACCTTCGAGGCCGACGACCGTCACGGACGGCGCACCGTGCGCGGAGAGGGCACGTTCTCGCCCGGCTCCGAGGCGAGACGCTTCCTCGAGACCTGCGCCCCGGAGACACTCCGAGACCGCAAACGACGATGATCCACCGAACGCGTGCGCCGGGAGCCGCACTCGCGGCGCTGCTCCCCCTCGGCCCCGCCGGCGCGGCCGCCAGGCTCACCGGCTCACCGAGGATCAGAAGCCCGAACGCCGCGGCCTGTACCGTCTCCGTCTTGGAACAGGTGGTGCCGACGGCGAAGTTGCGGAGCGAGAACAGGTAGACGAGGAGGGCGGTCGCGGTGATCCGGGCAATGCCTCCGAGCATCGCGAAGAGTGCGAAGCGCAGGTTCGGGGTGGGCCGGTCCAGGCCGTACCCCGGGCCGAGCAGCGCCACGCAGGCGAGCGCGAGGGGTACGGCGTAGACGAAGCGGCAGAATGTGGCGCCCGAAGTGCTCGAGCGTCCCGTGAGGTGCTTCTGCAGGGCCGAGCGCAGGTTCTGCATGAACACGGCGGCGAGGGTGATCGGGACCCGGAGCTCCACGGGACTGAAGTTCCGCCGCCGAAACCTTCGCCTCGCCCGTTTCCACGATTCGACCGGACGCTCAGGAGGTGGGGCGCGGACCGGGCAGTCCGCGGCCGCCGTCGACCTCGCAATCGGACAAGGCGCCTCCCGCCCGGTGCATAATCCGCGTCAGTCTACTGTGCCCCGAGGCGCGGCAAGGGTACTTTGGGAACGCTTCAGGCCTTCGTGCTCGGCTTGCTGCAAGGGCTGACCGAGTTCCTGCCGATATCGAGCTCGGCCCACCTCATCCTGGTGCCGGTGCTGGTGGGCTGGCCCGACCAGGGGCTGGCCTTCGATGTCGCGGTCCACGTCGGCACTCTCGCCGCGGTGGTGGCCTACTTTCGGCGCGAGCTGCTGCGCATGGCGCGCTCCGGTCTGCGCGCCCTGCGCACCGGGGTCCCCGACGCGGACGCGCGTCTCGCCGGCCTCGTCGCGCTCGCAACGCTTCCGATCGTATTGGCGGGCCTCCTGCTCGATGGCATCGGCCCGCTCGACGTGGCGGGAACGGCCGCCCTGCTCCGGGGGGCGGCGGTGATCGCCTCGACCACCGTGGGGTTCGCGTTGCTGCTGTGGTGGGCGGACCGCCGGGGGAGCCGCACGCGTGACGAGACCTCCCTCCACTGGCGCGACGCGCTCCTCGTGGGCGCCGCCCAGGTCCTCGCGCTGATACCGGGGACCTCGCGTTCCGGGATCACCATCACCGCGGCCCTCGCGCTGGGATTCGAGCGCAGGGTGGCCGCCCGCTTCTCCTTCCTTCTCGCCATCCCCGTCATTGCCGCCGCCGGGCTGCGCAGCGCGGCGGCGGCGCTCGAGACCTCGGAGGCGACGGATTGGGCGGCGCTCGCGGTGGGAGCGGCGGTGTCGGCGGTGTCGGCCTATCTCACCGTCCACTTCTTCCTGAAGCTGATGGAGCGGATGGGCCTGCTCCCCTTCGTGCTCTATCGTCTCGTGCTCGGTGCCTTCCTCTTCGCGTTCGCGGTCTGAGCGGGGCCGCTCCGCAAGGGAGGCGCCAGCCCGCGACCCGCCCCGCAGATCGGCCCTGGAGCGCAGTCTCCGCGCCCGCGTTTCTCATGCGCCGAATCCCGCACGGAGAGACCGGCTCGCGGTGCGAGATCCGGTTCCGGTTGGGGAGACCGCGCAGCCCATCGGACCCGCTCGGGCGGGATGTCCCGGAGCCGGTCCCGGCTTCCCGACGCGAGAGCTCCGGTGAGCGGGAGCAGCGTTCAGGAGCGCCCGGCGGTGGTGCGGAAGCCCCGGTAGCGACCGGCCCGGTTGCGCGGCCCGAGGTAGGTGGGTACCACGCTTTCGATCTCGGTCGGCGGGATGCCGAGTGCATCCAGGCCGTTCTCTCCCGTCAGCACCGAGTCGACCTGGAGAGAGAGGTAGTTGTCGACGGTCAGGGGCGGAGTGGGCAGAGCGCCGAGGACGGCGGCCTGGAGGCGAGAGAGGCCGTCGCTCAGACCCAGCACCCAGCGGCGCAGCCCCAGGACTTCGGCGGTGTACTCGACCAGCTCCCGCAGCGTGTAGACCTTCGGTCCCGCGAGCTCGTGGCGCCGTCCCGCCGTCGCGTCCTCTTCGAGGCATCGAACGAAGGCTTCCATCACGTCGCCCACGTATACCGGGGCGAACTTCGACTCCGGGCAGGCGAGCGGAATGACCCCCGGGCTCATCGCGAGCAGAGTGGCGAAGCGGTTGAAGAACGAATCGCCGGGGCCGAACACCACCGAGGGCCGCAGGCTCGTCACCGCCACCGCGTCGCCGGCTTCGCGCAGGACGCGCGCCTCGCCTTCCGCCTTGGTGGCCAGGTACTCGCTCGGACCGGCCGCGTTCGCCCGCAGCGCGCACATGTGCAGGAGTCGCGCGACGCCCTGCTCGCGGCAGGCGTGCACGAGCATCGAAGGCAGCGCGATGTGCGCATCGTGGAAGCTCGAGCCGCGCGGGTGCAGGATCCCCACCAGGTTGACGGCCGCATCGCACCCCGCAAGGCCCGCGCGCAGGGCCTCCTCGGAGTGTACGTCGAGCTCGAGGAGCTCGCATTCCGGGATCACGAGCAGGTGGCGGTGCCGCTCCCGGCGCCGCGTGAAGACGCGGGTCCGGTAACCCCGCCGGGTCAGGGCGCACACGAGGTGGCTTCCGATGAAGCCGGTTCCGCCGAGTATGGCTATGCGTTGCATCCGCCTCCGGGGACGCTCGTCTCTCGGGCGAGGAGGGCGGTTAGTGTCACGAGTGGCTCGATACGGGTCAAGGCGGCGCGGCCCGCGCCCCAGGGTCATCCCACGCTCCGGTCCCGGACCGGAATCGGTGGCCCGGTTGAAGGGATCCGAGCGAGAAATGGCCGATTGGCGGCGCCCACTCGAGCCCACCGACCGCCGTGACGGCACGCAGGGCACCGCCCCGACCTACGCGGAGCGATGCGCCTCCAGCGTGGGATGACCCTGGCCCGCTCCGAAAGCGCCGCTTCGCACGAACGCGCCGGTCGTCCTGCGTGAGCTTCGAAGCGCAGCGAATGCGACGGAGAAAGGGCTGCCGGCAGGGGCGGCGAAGCCACGGAAGGTGCCCGCCGCCGCGACCAGCGCGGGTGGTCCGGGCCGCCGGCCCCGGCCCCGCATAGTTGCCCGCGCCGATTTCGGCTACATTTCGCCCGTCATGCACGCCGACCCCGCCCCGGCGGGACGAGACGGAGAAAGCGAATGGGTATCAGTATCTGGCAACTCTTGATCATTCTGGTCATCGTGATGTTGCTGTTCGGGACGAAGAAGCTGCGCAATCTCGGCTCCGATCTCGGCGGGGCGGTGAAAGGATTCCGTAGTGCGGTGAAGCAGGGGACCGACGAAGTGGACGAAGCCGCCAAGCTCGAACAGGCCGAGGGCGAGGTTATCGAAGGCGAGGTCGCGAGCCAGGAGCGGGACCGCGCCTCGTCCTGAAGGCACGCGCACGGGTTCGGCGCCGGGCTTCGCTGCGGGCGCAGGCTCGGGGTCCGCTTCGGCCGATCCGTATCAGCGATGAATTCACCGCCGAGAACGCCCATCCGCCCGGACCGTCGCGCCCCGGCGCGCGGCGTGTTCGGCGAGGCGGCCGGGTGAGCCGGGTCCATGTTCGACATCGGCTTCACCGAGGTTACGCTCATCGCGGTCATCGGTCTGCTCGTGATCGGACCCGAGCGCCTGCCCCGAGTCGCGCGGGACATCGGCCTCTGGGTCGGCCGCCTGCGTCGCTACGTGGCCCAGATCCGTGCCGACATCGAGCGCGAGGTGAGGGCGGACGAGCTTCGTGAGCTCGTGAACAAGCCGGCGCAGGAGTTGAAGGCGGCCATCAAGGACACCAAGAAAACCATCAAGGAGACCGAGAAGACCATCCAGGAAGAGGAGAAGAAGCTCGAGAAGGACCTGAACGCGGGAGCCGGCAAGGCGGCGGACACCGTTGCCTCCTCCTCCTCCGAGGGCGCGGCATCGAAGCGGGAAGAATCCGCCTCTTCTCCGGCATCGACGGCCGCCCCGACCCTCGCGTCGAAGGCATCGGGGCGCGCTTCCGGTGAGAGCGCGGCGCCGCCCGGTCCCGGGGACGCGAAGCGGGAAGGGGACGGGGGCAAGACCCCGGCGCCGGCGAGGACGGGGGACGGCGGAGGAGAAGCGGCCTCCGCCTCCGGCATCGAGAAGACGGATTCGGCGGCTCGGGAGGCGAGCTGATCGCGCCTTCGCCCACGAGAACCGTTCAAGGCACCATGAGCGACAAGGACCGGAAAAGCGACGAGAGTCACATGACGGAGATGACCTTCGTCGAGCACCTCGTCGAGCTCCGGGACCGCCTGTTGCGGGTGGTGCTCACCGTCCTCGTGGTGCTGCTCGTGCTCTTCCCCTTCGCGAACGATCTCTATCACTTCCTCGCCACCCCGCTGCTCGCCCACCTGCCGGAAGGCACCAGCATGATCGCGACCCAGGTCGCGGCGCCCTTTCTGACGCCCTTCAAGCTCGCTCTCGTCGTCGCGATATTCATATCGATGCCGATGGCCCTCTACCATCTGTGGGCCTTCGTCGCACCGGGTCTGTACAAGCGCGAGCAGCGCTTGGTCTTCCCCCTGATGGTCACGAGCAGCCTGCTCTTCTACCTGGGCATGGCCTTCGCGTACTACGTGGTCTTTCCCTTGATGTTCGCCTTCTTTCACATGGTTGCGCCGGACGGCGTCGCGATCATGACCGACATCACCGCCTATCTCGACTTCGTACTGAAGATCTTCTTCGCGTTCGGCCTCGCCTTCGAGGTACCCATCGCGACCATTCTGCTCGTCTGGACCGGGTTCACCACCGTCAAGTCGCTGCGCTCCAAGCGCCCCTACGTCATCGTGGGAGCCTTCGTGCTCGGCATGCTGCTGACTCCACCCGACATGATCTCCCAGACCCTGCTCGCCTTGCCGATGTGGGTGCTCTTCGAGCTGGGTCTCATCTTCGCCAAGCTCTACGTGCGTACGGAAGACGAGGAAGAGGAAGTCGCAGGGGCGAGCTGACCCGCGGCGCGGCGATCCCTCGGGCTCGACGCATTGCGACGCATCCGTGTTCGGTCAGGGCACATGGGTTCCCGCTGACCAAGGGAATGACGGGAAGTGTGGTGTTCCGTGTGGTCTTCGTCATTCCCCGCGGCGGCACGGGCGGGATCCGGGTGTGCGGGGACCAGCCCATGCGGCGCTACGTGGAGGTCACCCTGCCGCGACGGTGTCCGGGCGTGCGGGGGCCAGCCTCCGGATATGGGTATCGCCATTCCCCACGACGGCACGGGGTGCTCGTCGTATGGGGTTAGGGACCGTTCAACATCCGGATATGGGTATCGTCATTCCCATGGTCGGCATGCCGAGGGGGCTGTGCCCCCCGCTATCGCGCAAGGAACATCGCGGCATTCTGTCGTATACGAAAAATCAATGGGTTATCGAAGTTCCATGGAAGCGGGAATCCATTGACTTTCCGTTGCGTGAGCTCGCTAGCCGATCACGGATGTGTAGCGATGGTGCTTGCCCTGTCCGGCGGCGGGGGCGGAAAAGAGGTGCGTTCTTCTCCGGCCCCCCGGCGCCGATCAGTTGTCGCCGAGGCATTGCGCGAAGGAATCGCCAAGGTCGCGCATCATGGCGAACCAGGCGTCCGGGCCAGGCTCGACATCGACGCCGAGGGGGTCGAGCGCACCGGTCCGGACTGCGCTGCCCTCGACGACGGTCCGGACGAGATCCGGCTCGAACTGCGGCTCGGTGAACACGCAGCGGACATCGTGCTCGTCGAGCGCCGCGCGCAGCTCGGCGAGGCGTTTGGCGCTGGGCGGCCGGGCCGGATCGACGGCGATGGCGCCCTTGCCGTTCAGCCCGAACGCACGCTCGAAGTACTGGTAGCCGTCGTGGAACACGATGAACGCCCGCTGACGCACCGGTGCGAGCTGCGCCCCGAGCGAAGACTCCAGCGCATCGATGCGCGTTCGCATGGCCTCGGCGTTGCCGCGCCAGGTCTCGCTGCGTTCCGGGTCGATCCGGGTGAGCGCGTCGGCGACGACTTCGACGATGCGGCCGGCATTGCCGGGGTCGAGCCAGACGTGCATGTCGAACTCGGCGTGGTGGTGGCCATGCGCGTCGTGCTCGTCAACGTGGACTTCCTCATGCTCGCCGTGTTCATCCGCATGCTCGTCATGTTCATCCGCATGCTCGCCGTGGTCGTCCGCGTGCTCGTCGTGGCCATGCGCGTGCTCGTCGTGGCCATGCGCGTCGTGCTCGTCGGGCCATATTCCGCCCTCGCGATTGGGCAGCAGCTCCATCCCCGCCGCTTTGTGCAGGGTCACGACCTCGGCGCCGGCCCCGAGATTCGCGATGGGACGCTCGAGGAAGGTCTCCAGACCCTCGCCGACCCACACGATGAGGTCCGCGTCGTTCAACTCCGCGGCCTCGGACGGGCGCATCTGGTAGGTGTGGGGCGATGCGACGCCGGTGATCATGAGGCGGGGCTCACCGGCCTCGCCCATCACGCCGGCGACGAGGGAGTGGATCGGCTTGATGCTCGCCACGACGTTGGCGCCTTGCGATTCCGGCGCATGCACGATGGCGAGGACGCCGAGGGCGGCAAGGATCGAAGACTTGCGCATGGTTCTCCTCCTGCTATGGAGCGTCGAATCCGGGCGAAGGCGCCGGCGAGGCGCATCCCCGATGTGCGGTGTCAGCGAGTTTGAACGACTCCGAGGACTCCCGAGATGCGGAGTGTCGGTCTTCCGAGGCCCGCGGGGCGTCCTCGCTCGACCCGGTACGAAGCGCTTCGAGGCGAGCTGGACAACGGTGGCGAGCGGAGGCACGCCACCGAATGGGGCAGGGAGCCCTCGAACAGTTATGTAATAATGTATCCCCCATTGAAGCTGGAAATGTAATATCGTATCGTTGGTTCCGCAAGGCGGCATTCGAGAAGGGCTTCCTGCAACCAGCGACCCGCCGGTGCCACCTGAGCACATTCCGTCGATCGTCGAGACGCGCCGGGTCCGGCGCGCTCGAGTTGCTTGGTGCCGCCCGAGGCTTCCCTGTGCCCCGTGAGCTGTCCGGCAATCTCCCCCAATCCTCGCCTCTGGTCGAGGCGCGGGGAGTGAGCGTGAGTTTCGGGCGCCAGCGGGTGCTCGATACCGTGGATCTCGCGGTTCGCGCCGGTGAGATCGTGACCCTGGTCGGGCTGAACGGCGCGGGCAAATCGACACTGATCCGCGTGCTGCTCGGCATCGTCCGGCCGACCCTCGGTGAGGTGGTGCGCATCCCCGATCTGCGCATCGGCTACTCACCCCAGCACGTGCACCGCGACCCGGTTCTGCCGATGACGGTGCGGCGTTTCCTGACCCTGGGCGCGCCGGCGTCGCGCGAGAGGCTCGAGGGATTGCTCGATGAAGTCGGCGCCGGTGCAATCCTGTCTCATCCCCTGGCCGAGATCTCCGGGGGAGAGCTGCACCGCGTTCTGCTGGCCCGGGCCCTATTGCGCGAGCCGGGACTGCTCGTGCTCGATGAGCCGCTCGCGGGAGTGGACGTCACCAGCCAGAGCGAGCTCTACCGGCTCATCGCGGCGATTCGGGATCGCTACGGCTGCGGGGTGCTACTGGTCTCACATGACCTGCATCTGGTCATGGCCGCGACGGACACCGTGGTGTGCCTCAACCGCCACGTGTGCTGTACCGGCCACCCGCGAGCGATCACGCGCCATCCCGAGTTCATCTCCCTCTTCGGTCCGCAGGTGGCGAGCGGGCTCGCGTTCTACACGCATTCGCACGATCACCGCCACGATGCGCTCGGTGAGCCGGTGCCGATCGAAACCGGCGCGGCGCCGAGAACGAACCCGAGCCCCGACCCCCCCTGATGGAGGACTTTTTCCTGCGCGCGCTCGCCGGCGGGATCGGGGTGGCGCTCGTGGCCGGTCCCGTCGGCTGCTTCGTGGTGTGGAGGCGCATGGCCTACTTCGGCACCGCGCTCGCGCATGCGGTGCTCCTCGGGGTCGCCCTCGGTTTCCTGCTCGGGGTAGAGCCGATCCTCGCGGTTTTCGCGATGTGCCTCACGCTCGCGGGATGTCTGGTTCTTCTGGAGCGCCAGCAGCTCGTCTCCCTCGACGCTCTGCTCGGGGTGCTGGCGCACGCGGTGTTCGCGGCGGGCCTGGTCGCCATCGCGTTCATGGAAACGCTGCGGGTCGACCTCGTAGGCTACCTGTTCGGGGACATCCTCTCGGTGGGAGCGTTCGACTTGTGGCTCATCTTCGCTACCGCCGCTGTCGTGACCGTCGCGCTCGCCTGGCAGTGGCGCAACCTGCTGGCCGTGACCGTCGACAGAGATCTCGCGGCGGTGGAGGGGGTGCCGGTGGAACGGGTGCGTCTCCTGCTCCTGTTCCTGCTCGCGGCAGTGATTGCGGTGGGGATGAAGATCGTCGGCATGCTCCTCGTCGTGGCGCTCGTGATCATTCCCGCCGCCGCCGCGCGCCGGATGGCGGCGACGCCGGAACAGATGGCGGTGGCGTCCGCCGTGCTCGGAGTCGTCGCGGTCTCCACCGGCTTGTTCGGATCTCTCGAGTGGGACGTTCCGGCCGGACCGGCCATCGTGCTGGTCGCGAGCGCGATGTTCGTCGCGAGCCTTCTCCTCCCCGGCCGCGGAGGTCCTGGCGGCCACGAGTGAGCGGCGGCATGCTCGCCGACCGAGGAGCGCTCCGCCTCTCCTCGGGCAGCAGGGAAAGCGGCGCCGTGTCCCGATGCCCGCTTCGCTTGCTCGCCGAGGGTCGCCGCCTCGGGGCCTGCGAGCGCGACGCCGGCGTCGAGGAGAAGCGGTCGGCCGCGCGGTTGCCCGTTCAGCCCACGAGGGTCGACCCGTGGTCCGCCCCGCGGCGGCGCCTCAGGCCACGTCGGCCTTGACGCACTCCGGACACCATCCCGCCACTTCCAGAGTGTGGGAGTGGAGCTCGAAGCCGGACGCGCCGGCCAGCTCATGCACCGTGCGGTCCAATCCGGCCGCGCTCGGTTCGGCGACCCTGCCGCACTGCTCGCACACCATGAACACGGTGCCGTGTCCCTCGCCCTGTCCGCGGCAGGCGACATAGGCGTTGCGGCTCGCGATGCGGTGCACCAAGCCCATCGTCTCGAGAAAGGAGAGCGCACGGTAGATTTGAGCGGGCGCCGGCCGCCGGCCCTTCCAGTCGAATCGCTCCAGGATGTCATAGGCTCCCGCCGGACGGTGCTCGGCGAGCAGGAGCTCGAGCACCTGCCGTCGATTCTCGGTAAGCCGTTCCCGCCGGTCCCGACATGTTTTCTCGGCCCGGGCGAGGCCTTGCGCAACGCACTCGTCATGGTCGTGCCGCCGGGTCGGAAACAGGGGCGGGGCGTCCGCCATCACGCGGTCCGGGTTCTGCGGAAGCGGGAGGCTTTCGGTGTCGAAGGCATGAATCGGAACATCACTTCACGAATGGAACGGCGAAGCTCCCGTCCCGGAACCGGAGCCCGCCGCCCGGCAACCCCGGCCGGCCGGGAGAACGCCGCGCCGGGCAATCGCAATCCTGGGCCGGGAACCGGATTCGCGGTGCCCCTGGTCACGTGAACTATAGCAGCCGCCGTCATCGAGGGCGGCGGCAAATTCGCGTGTGGCAGAATGGCCCGGAGATTTCGACCCGACCAGGGAACGTCATGGCGCCCGAGCCCGGTCTTCGCCCGGCAAGCGATGTCCAACCGGCCAGGCGAGGCGGGGGCGCGCTCCGCTTCGAGGGGGTCGAGAAGCGCTACGGCGACTTCCCCGCCCTCGAGCCGCTCGACCTCGAGATTGCGCCGGGAGAGTTCCTGACCCTGCTGGGGCCCTCCGGCAGCGGCAAGACGACGCTGCTGTCGATGGTCGCGGGCTTCGAGAACGTGTCGGCGGGCGCCATCTACCTGGACGGGCAGCGACTGGACACCCGGCCGCCCGAGAAGCGCAACGTCGGCATGGTGGTACAGAACTACGCGCTGTTCCCACACATGTCGGTGCACCGGAATGTGGCGTTCCCGCTGCGCATGCGGCGCATGGCGCGTTCGGACATCGATGCGATGGTGCTTCGCGCCCTGGAGCTGGTGGAGCTCACCGATCAGATCGCCAAGTATCCGAGTCAGTTGTCGGGAGGACAGCAGCAACGGGTGGCGCTCGCCCGCGCCATCGTGTTCGAGCCTCGACTGCTGCTGATGGACGAGCCCCTCGGCGCGCTGGACCGCCGCCTGCGCGAGAGCGTCCAGTTCGAGCTGATCGAGATGCACCGCAAGCTCGCGACCACCATCGTGTACGTGACCCACGATCAGGTCGAAGCCTTGACCATGAGCGATCGCATCGTCGTGCTGCGAGACGGGGAGGTGCAGCAGGTCGGCACCCCGAGAGAGATCTACGAGCGTCCCGCGAACCGCTTCGTGGCGAACTTCATCGGCAATTCGATCTCCCTCGACGGCACGGTGAGCGAGAGCGACGGCGAGACCTGCCGGCTGAGAACGCGGGGTGGGGTCGAGCTCTCGGGGCTCCGGGCCGGGGGGGTCCGGCACGGGGACCCGGCAACCCTCATGGTGCGTCCGGAACGGATCGACCTCGGGTCCCGCCGGGCGGGACGGGGGGTTCCCGCAACGGTCACGGATCGCCTGTTCATGGGGGAGCTCACCCGCTACTCGGTCGAGCTCGAGGACGGGACCTCGCTCGACATCAACCAACCGAACACGCGCGACCGGGTGGAGTTCGATCCGGGAACGAGGGTGTCGCTGGTGTGGAACGCTTCGGACGCGGTCGTCGTGCGCCGGTGAGCGGGATGCGCGGGGACAGGGAGAAAGACACCGGCGCGCGGTGGCGCGTGGAGTACCTCATCGTTCCGGTGCTCGTGTTCTACGCGCTGACCCTGTTCTGGCCGGCGCTTCGCATGATCCTGGTCAGCATGCCGGAAGGAGATCCCTTCCGCTACTACCGCGACATCCTGATGAGCGGCCTCTACCAGGAGGCGATGTTGCGGACCTTCCTCTACTCCGTGATCGCCACTCTCGGCACCCTGGTGTTCGGATATCCCCTCGCCTACTTCATGGTGCGGGGGCGAAAGCGGATTCGTCTCGCGATCACGGTGCTGGTCGTGGTCCCGATGTTCGTGGCCTTGCTCGTGCGGACCTTCGGCTGGATGATGATCTTCAGCCGGACCGGCCCCATCAACCGCGTTCTCCTCGCCCTCGATCTCATCGAGGAGCCGATGCGCTTGATGTACACGACCTTCGCGGTGCAGGTCGGAATGGTGGCGGTGCTCCTGCCCTTCATGGTCCTGCCGCTCTATGCGACGATGCGGCGCATCGACCCCGGGCTCCTCCAGGCGGCGCGTGGCCTCGGCGCGCCGCCGCCCGCGGTGTTCGGCTTCGTCTTCATGCCGCTCAGCATGCCGGGGGTGTATGCGGGCGTCATGATCGTGTTCGTGCTCAGCCTCGGCTTCTACATCACCCCGGACCTGCTCGGGGGGAGCAGCAACCAGGTGTACGCGGTGCTCCTCGCCAAGGCGGTGAAGCTCAATTCGACCCGACCGGGCCTGCCCGCCGCGATGGCTACCCTGCTGCTGCTCGTCACCCTGGTGGTGCTGGCGGTCTGCACCCGCCTGGTGTCGGTGAACGACCTCTGGGTGACGGAGACCCGGCAGCAGGTCTGGCGGCGGAGGAACGAAGGCCGCAAGCGCGCGGGCGGGTGGAGCCGCTTCCGGGACGGCGCGCTCGTCGAGCTCGCGCTCCGGATGGGGAAGCTGCCCCGTTGGCTGCATACCCTTCCCGGAACCCTGCTGGCGGGGCTGGCGATCATGCTGTCGATCGTGCCGATCTTCGTCGCGCTCGTGTTCTCCTTCGCCCGCTCCATCTTCCTGCCCTTTCCGCCGACCGAGCTCACATTGAAGTGGTACTACACCTTCGCCGAGAGCACGCGCTGGTACGACGCCATCACCACGAGCATCGCCCTGGGTCTCGCGGTCGCGGTTCTGGTGACGCTGGTCTCCGCGTTGACCGCGATCGCGGTGGTGCGAGGCCGCTTTCCCGGAAAGCAGTGGGTCATCTCGCTGATCCTCTCGCCTCTCATCGTTCCGCATCTGGTCCTCGCGGTCGGCCTCTGGCACCTGTTCTTCGTCGTGGGACTCTCGGGAACCTATCCCGGGGTGATCATCGCCCACATGATTCCGGCCATTCCGGTGACGACCATCGTCATCGCCGCGGACCTTCACAGCTTCGACCGGAAGCTCGAGCAGGTGGCACGGGGACTCGGCGCATCGCCGGTGCGCGCCTTCGTGTCGGTGACCTTCCCGATCCTGCGATCCGGCTTCCTGGTCGGTGGCTTCTTCGGCTTTCTCGTCAGCCTGGACGAGCTGGTGTTCACCCTGTTCCTCGCCGGCTACTCCATTCGCACCCTGCCGCTGCGCCTGTGGGAGGACCTGCACGTCAGGCTCGACCCGGTGCTCGCGGTGGTCTCGGTGGTCGAGGTCCTGCTCGTCCTGGCCGTGCTCGCCGGCTCGTTCGCGGTCCTCGAGCTGCGGCGGCGCGCTACCGGGGCGGGACGGGCGCGGCGAGCCTGATGGCGTCGCCGCCGCCGGGCGCGCGCGGCGGGGAAGGCGCACTCGGGAGCGATGGGGTGGTTCAGGTACACCCACGAGGCGCCGGAGGACACGCACCACGCGCGCGGGCGGGCGGGCCCCACCATCCCGCAGCTCGTCGAGCAGGGCACACGCACCGCGCGCGGGGCGAGCATCCGCTCTGGAGAGGGAGTCGGAGTACTCTCGTCAGTGCCGTCACGGCAGTCTGTGGGCTCCGTGGAAGCCGCCAGTTGGCTGGATCTCGTCCGGGGCTCGCCATCCGGGCTACTGAATCCGGTCCGGAAGCGTAGCGTGAAATGATCGTGGGGGTGCCCGCGGGCTTCGTTGTCACGCGAGATCGCGAGTGATAGGCTGGAAGCACGCCCGCGCCCGTCTCGTGGGGACGCCGAGTGAGGCGTGGGGGGGAGGGTGTCGGCCGTCGCGTTGCGCAGCAGCGGAGAGGCCAGGCGCCAACGACTTGCAACGGAGGAGATGAAATGCACCCGGGGAAGAGCTTCAAGGCAATCGCACTCGCGTTTTCTCTCGGCATGGTCACAAGCGCCGCGGAGGCGGATTCCCACCGGCCGTGGATGGATTGGAATCTCGAGGGAGAGATCATCAACATCGGCGTTGGTGGATCCTTCTCGGCGGCCGAATTCGAGCACTGCTGGGATCCCTTCACCGCGCTCACCGGCGTCGAGGTCAAGGAGATTCCCTGGACCTCGGACATCTACGAACAGGTCCGCACCCAGGTGGAGATGGGACGGGTCGAGGTCGATCAGTACTCGGTGTTCGCCTCCAACTACCACCTGTACGCAGAGTGCTGTCTCGAGCCGATCGACTATTCGATATTCCCGAAGGAGACCCTGGACGGGATGCTCGACGAGCACAAGCTCGAGTACGCGGTGGCCTATGCCGAAGTGCCGATGGTGCTCGCGTACAGCCTGGAGGCGTTCCCGGACGGCGGGCCGCAGCCCGGGAGCTGGGTCGACTTCTGGGACTTCGAGAAGTTCCCCGGCGGACGCGCCATGCCGGGCTGGACGGCGATGGAGAACATGGAAGCGGCGCTGCTCGCCGATGGCGTCGCGAGAGAGGACATGTACCCCATCGACTTCGAGCGCGGCTTTGCGAAGCTGGCCGAGATCAAGCCCCACATCGCCAACTGGTGGAACAGCGGTACCGAGGCGCAACGCCTCCTCACCAGCGGTGAGGCGACGATGGTGCTGATGTCCAACTCGCGCATCGAGAACCTGCTCGACGAGGGCTTCCCGGTCGCGTACACCATGCAGGATGCGCTCACCCACACCGACTACCTCGCGGTGCCGAAGGGCGCCCCGAACAAGGAGGCGTCGATGGCCTCGATCGCTTTCCGGTTCGAGCCCGAGGTGGGCGCGAGGATCGGGGAGGCTTGGCGTCAGCCCATACCATCCCGGGCGGTCTTCGAGGCGGCGGACAAGGAGAAGGCGAAGCGGTGGTCCACCTCCCGGGTCGACGTGCCGGAGCTCGGCGGGGTGCCGAACGACATCGTCTTCCGTTATGACATCTTCTTCTGGTACCAGCCATCTGCGGACGATCCGAGTCGCACCCTTCACGACGTGGTAAACGATCGCTTCCAGGAATTCATCGCCCAGTAGGCGGGCGTTTCCCGGCCGCGGGGTCCGAGGGCGGCGCGTGCCGTCCTCGGGCCCGCCCGGGCGGTTCCGGTACGCGCTGCAGGTGGGAAACGAGTCCGACTCGGTGAACGCGGTGGGAACGGACAGCTCCCGATAGCCGTTCAGCTCGACCCTTGACGGAATTGCCGGACCGTATACAGACTATGTAAAGGGAGAGGCCCTCGTCCGTCGGCCGGAGTGCGTCCCATCCGGTGGACAGTCTCGGACCGCGGCGACCTTTCCGGGCCACGGAGCTCCGGATTATCGGAGATGTCGACGGGATTGCCGGTGGCGTGATCTCTCGGCAACCGAGATTCACTATCCATGACCACCAGGAATCTCGTTCCAAGATCGGAGCTCCTCGACTGGCTCCGAGGCGCCGTGCGGCGTCGTGAGAACGTGGTCCTCAAGATCATGGTCGAGTCACAGCAGGAAGCCATCACGCTGCGGCTGTCCGCGGGGAAGCTGATCTACGTGGAATGCGGGGAGCTCGGTTCTCTCGAGGCGTTACTTCTGCTGTCGGAGTGTGAGCAGGTCAAGTTCGCATATGCTTCCGTGCGGGCGAGCGAGCGTCGCGAGCTCATGTCGGCGGACGCGTTTCTGAAGTGGATCGATTCGGCGAGGGGGGAGGCGGCAGGCGCATTCGATGCGGACGCCGGCAGCTCGTCCCGTGCATCGGGCGACGGCCGCTGGTCGGGCACGCTGAGAGGGGGGCAGATCAGAAAGGGCAATGCACCGGTAGTGGTAGCGGTCGTAGCGATGGCGGCGCTGGTGGCGGCGTTCGGGTTCTACTTGTCGACGGGGTCCGGAACCAGCGACTCTGCCCAGACGCGGTCTGAAGAGACCTCGCGCGCGAGGTCGGCCAGGACCGAGGGGCCGGGCGCCGAGCTCGTTCGGGAGTCCATCACCGAGTCGACGAGGTGGAGGGCCGGACACACCTATCGTCTCGACGGACTCGTGTTCGTGGAGGGTGGGGCTCGTCTCGTCATCGAGCCGGGGGTGACCGTGCTCGGCGAGCCGGGCGCGGCGCTGGTCGTAACCCGTGATGCGGTAGTGCACGCGCGAGGCACTGCACTCGAGCCGATCGTTTTCACCAGCGCAATGGAAACAGGGCAGCGGGCGAGCGGCGACTGGGGCGGAGTGGTACTGCTCGGCAATGCACCGATCAACCGTGGTTCTGCCGACATCGAGGGGATCACGCCGGGTGATCCGAGAAGCACCTTCGGCGGCAACGATCCGTCATCGAATTGCGGTCTCATGGAGTTCGTCCGAGTCGAGTTTGCCGGATACGAGCTCGGCAGGGACAACGAGCTCAATGGCTTGACGCTCGGGGGGTGCGGCACGGAGACGGTCATTCGCCACATTCAAGTGCATCGTGCGCACGACGACGGCGTAGAGATATTCGGAGGCACCGTCAATCTCGAACATGTCGTCGTCAGTCACGCACGGGACGATGCATTCGACTGGGACATGGGCTGGACCGGGAGGGCCCAGTTCCTGATCGTTCAACAGCATCCGGATGTGGGCGATACCGGCTTCGAAGGCGACAACTGGATAGACAGACCCGATGCGAAGCCCGTCTCGCGACCGCGAATCTACAACGTGACCATGGTGGGCTCGCGCAATCCGAATCGGGTTCAGCGCGCAATGGTCATACGGCACGGGTCAGGCGGCGAGTTTCGCAACTTTCTGATCGCCGGCTTTCCTCAGGAGTCGATCGATCTGCGCGGCGAGCTCACTGGCGAGCGCATTTCTTCCGGCATGCTCTCGTTCGGCAGCATTGCCATGTACATGATGGGACCCGACGGCAATACCTTCTTCAGGGAAGAGCTCGGAGAGAACGACGATGACGGTGGATTCGACGAAGGGCACTATTTTTCACGGGTTGCGCCCGACATTCTTCTCGACGCGCCGGCCGCATTGGGGCCCGGAGCCTGGAGTCTGACCGAGCCGGACTTTACTCCCGTTGCGGCCTACGTCGGCGCTGGCAGCGATTGGGTGCCTACCGAGAACGACGAATTCTGGGATCAGAGCGGGAGCTACTACGGCGCTGTGCGTTACGGTGAGCGGAGGAGCTGGACGCAGGGATGGACCGCGTACCCGGAAAGCTGAGCTGCCGGTCGCGTGTGGACGGCACGCGATTCCGGACACCGCTCGTACTCGGGGCGGGAGGAGCGCTGCTCGTCGCACCGGCGATTGCGCTCGCCGGCGAGGTCGACTCCGGCGATACCGCATGGATGATTACGGCCACCGCCCTGGTCCTGTTCATGACCATTCCCGGATTGTCGCTCTTCTATGCGGGGATGGTCCGAAGCAAGAACGTCCTCTCGATGTTCATCCAATGCTTCGCGATCGCGGGTCTGGTGACGATTCTCTGGGCCATCTATGGCTACAGCCTCGCGTTCGACGAGGGCAACGCCGTCATCGGTGGTCTCGGCAAGGCGTTCCTGAGCGGCGTTGGCGTGGATGCGGTGACCGGCACGATTCCCGAGACCGTGTTCATGGTGTACCACTTGACGTTTGCAATCATCACGCCGGCTCTGATCGTCGGTGCATTTGCGGAGCGGATGAAGTTCTCGGCGCTGCTCGTGTTCATGGCACTATGGGTCACTCTGTGTTACGCGCCGGTTTGCCACTGGGTTTGGGGGGGAGGATGGCTGGCCCGGCTCGGCGTCCTCGACTTCTCGGGCGGGGCGGTGGTCCACATCAACGCCGGAATCGCGGGTCTTGCGGCCGCACTCGTGCTCGGACCGCGCCGGGGTTATCCCAAGACACCGATGTCTCCGAACAACCTCGCATACACGATCGTTGGAGCCGCCATGCTCTGGGTTGGCTGGTTCGGTTTCAACGCAGGCTCCGGGCTGGCTGCGGACGGCACGGCAGGCATGGCGGTGGCCGTCACCCAGCTCGCCGCCGCCGCGGGCGCACTCAGCTGGATGTTCTGGGAGTGGATTCGCTACGCCAGACCGGGCGTGCTCGGGATTGCATCGGGCGCCATCGCCGGGCTCGTCGCGATTACCCCGGCCGCGGGGTACGTCGGACCGATGAGCGCGATCGTCATCGGGATGGTGGCCGGCTTCATGTGCTTCTTCGTCTCGACGGTGTTGAAGGGGGGGCTGGGCTACGACGACTCCGTTGACGCATTCGGCATCCACTGTATCGGCGGTAGCGGCGGCGCGATGATGACCGGCGTGTTCTGCGCAGCGCAGTTGGGCGGCGTCGGTTTTGGTGAAGGCAACGCCTCGATCGGTGACCAGGTGTTGTCTCAGGCCATCGGGGTGCTCGTGACGATTGTGTACACGTTTGTCGTGAGCTGCACGACGCTGATACTGATCGATGCGACCATGGGGCTGCGCGTGAGCGCGAGGCAGGAAGAGGAGGGTCTCGATTTGGCGCTGCACAACGAGCGCGGCTACAGGATCTGACGGGATTGCTCTCTCCGCATCGGGCTTGATGCGGCGCACGCGGCACGGCCGGGCGCCGAGAGCGAGGACCCCTTCATGAGCGAGAACCGGGCAGCGGTGGAGACGCTTCTCCGTCACGGAGTCGTGGTGACCATGGACGAGCAGCGGCGGATCTTCAGCGACGGCGCGATCGCGGTGGGCTCGGGAAGGATCGTCGCGGTGGGGAGGGACCGCGATCTCGTGTGCGACTTCGAGGCCTCGCAGGCCCGGGACCTCCAGGGGGCGGTGGTGCATCCCGGCCTCGTCGACGCCCACCTGCACACCGGAATGGACCTGCTGCGTGGCCTGGTGCCGGAGAGCAGTGCGGACTGGACGGATGTCGAGGCCCCCTTCCTGCGCGACAAGACCCGGGAGGACGAGTACCTCGGCACGATGCTCTGCTGCATGGAGATGGTCGCAAACGGCTCCACCCTCTACTCCGATACCGGCAGCTCCGATCATCTCGATGCCGCGGCGCGGGCGACGGAGCTGGTCGGAGTGCGCGGCATGCCGGGGCACTTCGTCGCCGACCGGGCGGGGGAGATCGAAACCTGGCATCGTCCGGTGGAGCAATGCCTCGAGACGCTCCGCGAGCAGAGCGCGCGCTACCCCTTCCGCGACGGCGGAAAGGTGCGTTGTGCGGTCGGCATCGCGGGCATGGACACGGCGTCGGACCGGCTGCTGGTGGAGGCGAAGTGCCTCGCGGACGAGCTGCGCCTGCCGATGCTCATGCACCAGTCCTGGGACGAGGCGGAGGTGAGCGCGTCGCTCGCGGCGCACGGAAAACGCCCGATCGAGCACTTGGCGGATCTCGGATTGCTGGGTCCCGGACTCACCCTGGTGCACATGATCCACCTGGACGAACGCGAGGTGGACCTGATCGCGGAGTCGGGCACCCGGATCGTGCACTGTCCCTCCGCATCGCTTCGCCGGGCGAAGGGTGCCTTTCGGGCCGGCCGCATCGTCGAGATGCTCGACCGCGGGGTAACGGTCGGACTGGGCTCGGACGGCCTCAGCGGCCGACACGACATCATGCGTCAGGTGTACCTCGCCGCGTGCGTCCATCGGGAGGTGCGCAACCGCGTTCCCGTGGTGTCGGCGCAGACCGCATTCGAGATGGCGACGCGGCACGGAGCCGCCTCCCTCTCCATGGCGGAGGAGGTGGGGTCACTCTCGGCCGGCAAGCGGGCGGACCTCGTCGTGCACGCCACGGACCGCATCGACTCGCGGCCGCGCTTTCGCGATCCGATCGTGAACCTGGCCTACCACGCGCTGGGCAGCACCGTGGATTCCGTGATGGTGGAAGGCGAGTTCATCTACGAGCACGGCCGCTTCACCCGTTTCGACGAGGCCGAAGTGTTGCGCGAGATCGACGCCCGCTCGCGGACCATCGAGGCGCGCTACGGGGTGCGGGATCGGGACGCATGGCCCGTGGTCGATTGAACCCGTCGGGCCCGGGCGGCGATGGCACGGTCGAGTGGAATCCGCTCTGCCGCGGCGCCCTCGGGATCGAAGCGGAGAGGGCCGTCGAGCGGGGGCAGGGGGATCCGCCTTGGGAGAAAGCGGTGGCGGTGCGTCGAATGAAGCCGGATCGGTATAGGATCTCCGAGACTCGAGCCGGATGAGATTCGTCGATTGGACAGACAACGTCTCGAGGCGCGCCGGAGGGACCTGATTCGCCACTACGCCGGCCGCTGCGCGCGATCGAAGGCGCTCTTCGAGCGGGCCCATCGGTCGATGCCGGGCGGCAACACCCGGACCGGAGTCCATTTCAGCCCCTTTCCCCTGTACCTGGAGCGCGGCGATGGCGCCTTCGTCCACGATGTGGACGGCAACGTGCTGCTCGACTTCATGAACAACAACACCGCTCTGATCCTGGGGCACTCGCACCCGGCGGTGGTCGAGGCGGTGCGCGAGCAGGCGTCCCGGGGAACCGGCTTCAATCGCCCCACCGAGCTCGAAGTGGAGATGGCGGAGGCGCTCTGCGCGCGGGTCCCGTCGCTCGAGCGGGTGCGATTCTGCAACTCGGGGACGGAAGCGGTGATCTGCGCCCTGCGCGCGGCCAGGGCCCACACCGGACGTTCGAAGATCGCGAAGTTCGAGGGGGCCTACCACGGCTCCGGAGAGTACGCCCAGATAAGCCACGTGCCGCCGCTCGGACCCGCGCTCGGACCCGACGATCGTCCCCGCTCCGTGGCGTCCTCCCCCGGGGTGAGCGAGGGAGTGGCCGGCGATGTGGTGGTCCTGCCCTTCAACGACCCGGACGCTTGTGAGGCGATCATCGACCGGCACGCCGGAGAGCTTGCCGCGCTCATCGTGGACCCGATCTCGACGGGCGCGGGGTTCACGCTGCCGAGAGACGGGTTTCTCGGGCGACTGCGGGCGCTCACCGAAGACGCCGGCACCCTGCTGGTCTTCGACGAGGTCATCAGCCTCCGAGTCCGGCCGGGGGGCGCCCAGGAGCACTACGATGTGCGGCCGGACCTGACCTGCATGGGCAAGATCATCGCGGGAGGCTTGCCGGGCGGTGCCTTCGGGGGCCGCGCGGACATCATGGCGCACTTCGACCCGCAGGCGTCGCCGAGGATCCTGCAGGCGGGAACCTTCAACGCGAACCCGCTCACGATGGCGGCGGGAATGGCCACGCTGCGTCTCTGCGACGAGGACGCGCTCCGGCGCATGGAAGCGCTCACCCGCGACCTCGAAGGCAGGCTGAACGGAGTCTTTCGCGAGAAAGGGGTCGAAGCGGTGTGCACGAGCATCGGCTCGCTCTTTCGAATCCATTTCCTGCCCCGGCGCCCGAAGAGCTACCGCGAGGCGGCGCGCGACGACGGCCTGATGCAGCAGTGGCTCTTCTTCTGGCTGTTGTCGGAGGGCATTCACCTCTCGCAGGGGGGCGCGCTGTCGCTGCCGATGGAGGAGGGGCACATCGAAGGGCTGGTGAGCAGCATTCGGAAGGGCCTGGAAAGCATGTGAGCCTGGTGGCCCCCGCCGCGGGCCGGCTCACCGGGAGGAGAAAACATGGATTGCACATGGGACTATGCGGACCGGAAGGAATATGCGAGGCGAATTCAGGAGGGGATGCCCCCGGTGATCATCAGCGTCGCGATCACCGGCACCAACCAGAAGTCCGCGAACCCCGCGGTGCCGGTATCCGCGGAAGAACAGGTGGAGGCGGCCGCGGCCGCCCATGAGGCGGGCGCATCGATCGTCCACTTCCACGCGCGGCAGAGACGCGATCCGAGCGAGTTCGCCCACGACACCGGGCGCTACGGGGAGATCAACGAGCGCATCCGCGCCCGGGTTCCGATGCTGGTCGACAACTCGCAGGGCGTCTTCGACCTGCCGAGCGAAGGCACCGGACTGGCGGGGACCGCCCACTACGTCGTCCCCCAGGTCGAGGCGGGGCCCGACGTCATGGCGCTCAACCCCGGACCGATGACCTTTCGAGGCGGTGCGGCGTACACCGGAGGCGGCAACGCGCCGAGCAAGGTGTTCATCTCGACCTTCGACGACGCGGAGAGGGCGGCGAACGCGCTCCGGGACAACGGGGTCAAGCCCCAGGTGTTCATCTACCACCCGGGACACCTCGATGTCCTCGACTACCTGATCTCCCGGGACGCCCTCGACCGGCCCTACTTTCTCCAGCTCGTGTTCGGCCAGGAGAGCGGCATCGCAACGAGCATGGAGAGCGTGACCTACACGATACGCAACCTTCCCGGAGACAGTGTTTTTCAGACCTGTGCTCTGGGACTCGAAGCGGTGCAGGTGAACACGATGGCGATCCTGCTCGGGGGCCACGTGCGCACCGGGCTCGAAGACTGCCTCCACTACCAGCGCGGAGAGCTCGCGGGGAGCAACACGCAACTGGTCGAGCGGATCGTCCGTATCGCCCGGGATCTGGGCCGCCGGCCGGCTACGGTGGAGGAGACGAGGGAGATGCTCGGGATCGCGCACTAGCGAGCGTGCCCGCGGTGCTCGGGGTCCGGTGCCGCCTCGTCCGTTCCCGGAGAGTCCGGGCGATGCGGAATCCTGGGGTCGCCATTTCGCAAGCGGGCGGGATACGGGAGACGCCTGGCCGAGCGGACCTCGCCCGGCCTTCCGTACCGGGAGCCGCTGCGCAGGGCAGGGCGGCCGCAGCCGCCTTGCTCCCCGGCCCGCCCATCGTTCGGAGCGCCGGCACGACCATTGCAGACTCGGAGCTCCGCGCGCAGTCCGGATGCCGGCGTTCGAATCGACGATGTCACCGGCTATCGTGCGGTGGCCGCGGGTGCTAGACTGCGCCGCGCCGGAAGGCGCGTCATGTGCTGCCGCTCGAATCCGGGGATAGCCGTGCTCACAGGACTTCTCGATTTCACGGTGTGGGGCATCGTCGCCTACACCTTGGCGGTCACCCATCTCACCATCATCTGCGTGACCGTGTACCTGCACCGCCACCAGGCCCACCGGGCCCTCGATCTTCACCCGCTGGTCAGCCACCCGATGCGCTTCTGGCTCTGGCTGACGACCGGAATGGTCACCCGGCAATGGGTCGCCGTGCACCGCAAGCACCACGCCTGCGTGGAGTCGGAACAGGATCCCCACAGTCCGCGGCAGGAGGGCATCGCGAAGCTCCTGCTCGAGGGAACCGAGCTCTACCGGCGGGAAGCGGCGAAGGAGGAGACCCTCGAGCGCTACGGCCACGGCGCCCCGGAGGACTGGATCGAGCGCAAGGTCTACACGCGCTGGTCGAGCAAGGGCTACTGCCTGATGCTGCTCATGAACCTGCTGCTCTTCGGTCCCATCGGATTGACGGTGTGGGCGGTCCAGATGCTGTGGATCCCGGTTCTCGCGGCCGGCGTGATCAACGGTGTCGGGCATTGGCGGGGCTATCGCAATTTCGAGACCGCCGACATGTCCACCAACATCATCCCCTTCGGCCTGATCATCGGTGGAGAAGAGCTGCACAACAACCATCACGCGTTCGCGAGCTCGGCGAAGCTCTCGGTGAAGTGGTGGGAGCTCGATGCCGGATGGCTCTACATCCGGGTGTTGCAGGCGCTCGGCCTCGTGCGCGTCAAGAAGCTCCCCCCCAAGACGGTGCTGGTTCCCGGCAAGCTGCTGGACCGGGATGCGGTCGCCGCGATCATCGCGGGCCGGTTCTCGGTCATGTCGCGCTACGCGAAGATGGTGCTCTCCCAGGTGTGGGCGGAGGAGCTCCGGCGCGTGGACAACTCCAAGCGCTCGCTGCTCCTTCCCGCGAAGGCGCTGATGGTGCGGGAGGAGTCGATGCTGAGCCGCGAATCGCTCGAGCGGTTGCAGTGGATCCTGGAGCACAGTCAGGCGCTGGCCACCGTCTACCGTTACAAGCAACGTCTGCAGGCGATCTGGCAGGAACGGTCCTTGACCCACGAGGGTCTGCTGCGCGCGCTCGAGGAGTGGTGCCTCGAAGCGGAGGCGAGCGGCATCCGGGCGTTGAGGGACTTCGCCCGGACGCTCCCCGCCTATTCGCTGGCGAGGGCCTGAACCTCGAGCAGCACCGGGTTCCGGGCTGATCAGGTATGAGGCTGGAGAATCGGGCCGGCGATCAGCCGGCGTAGACCGGCTGCCGGCGCGCGGCGCTACTTGATCTTGGCTTCCTTGTAGAGGACGTGGCGGCGCACGACCGGATCGAACTTCTTCATCTCGAGCTTTTCCGGCGTGGTCCGCTTGTTCTTGTCGGTGGTGTAGAAGTGTCCCGTTCCGGCACTGGACACCATCCTTATCTTGTCGCGCACGATGATTCCTCCTCTCGAAGGGTCCCTCAGGACGCACTTCCGCGGGCTTCGATCTCCGCCAGGACCGTCTCGATGCCCTTCTTGTCGATGATGCGCAGCCCCTGCTTCGAGACCCGCAACTTGACGAAGCGCTTCTCGCTCGGGACCCAGAACCGGTGCGTGTGCAGGTTGGGCAGGAAACGCCGTCGCGTCTTGTTGTTCGCGTGGGAGACGTTGTTGCCGGCCATCGGCCGCTTTCCGGTGACCTGACAGACCCTGCTCATTGCGGCGCCCGTGCCTTGCAAGCTCGAGGGCGGCGGACTCTAGCAGCCGCGCTCCCTTCCTACAACCACCCGCGTTCCGCGAAGGAGACCGTCTCACCGTCTCCGACGACGATGTGGTCCAGGAGGCGCAGCTCGACCAGGGCTCCGGCATCCGCGAGACGCCGGGTGAGAATGCGGTCCGCGTGGCTCGGCTCGGCCACCCCGGAGGGGTGGTTGTGGGCGACGATGAGGGCGGCGGCGTTGTGCTCCAGGGAGCGCTTGACGACCTCGCGCGGATGTACGCTCGCTCCGTCGATAGTGCCCCGGAACATCTCCTCGAAGGCGATGACGCGGTGCCGGTTGTCGAGGAAGAGGCAGGCAAACACCTCGTAGGGAAAGCCCCGCAGGCGGGCGCTCACGTAGCGGCGGGTGTCGTCGGGAGAGCCGAGCGCCGCGCCACGCTTCACGGTGCGCGACAGGTGCCGGTGCCCCATTTCCAGGGCCGCGCGCAACGTGACGTAAGTGGCCTCGCCGACACCGGGGAGTCCGCACAGGCGCGAGCGAGGCGCCTCGAGCAGGGGGCGCAACCCCCCGAAGGTGCCGAGCAGATGGCGGGCGAGGTCGACCGCGGTGCGCCCCGGTGAACCGGTCCGGATGAGGATCGAGAGCAGCTCCGCATCGGAGAGCGATCTCGCCCCTCGCTCCAGCAGCTTCTCGCGCGGACGTTCCGCGGCTGGCCAGTCCTTGATTCGCACCCGTTGCACCCTCCCTGTGCCGCCGCGCCCGTCGCTCCGGGCGGGCTATACTCGGACTTCGAGCTCGAGCCGGACATCATGCACGAGGCGCAGGGTCATCAGATAGTGGTCGGAGTGTGCGGCGGCATCGCCGCCTACAAAAGTCCCGACCTCGTTCGACGCCTGGGCGAGCGCGACCACCCGGTGCGGGTGGTGTTGAGCCGGGGGGGGGGCCACTTCATCACGCCTCTGACGCTCCAGGCGGTATCCGGCCACCCCGTGCACAGCGACCTCTTCGACCCTTCGGCGGAAGCGGCGATGGGCCACATCGAGCTTGCGCGATGGGCGGACTTGGTCCTCGTCGCACCGGCCACCGCCCACTTTCTTGCCAAGCTCCGGCAGGGCATGGCCGACGATCTGCTCTCCACGCTGTGTATCGCCACCGAGGCGCCGGTTGCGGTGGCCCCGGCGATGAACCGGCAGATGTGGCAGCACCCCGCCACTCGGGACAACGTCGCGGCCCTCGTCCGGCGCGGGGTCCTGGTTCTCGGGCCGGGGGAAGGCGACCAGGCCTGCGGGGAGACAGGCCCGGGAAGAATGCTGGAGCCTGCGGCCATCGCGTCGCAGGTGTCGGACCGGCTCCGGGGACGAGGCAAGCTGGAGGGACTCGGGGTCCTGGTCACCGCCGGTCCTACCCGCGAGCCGCTCGATCCGGTGCGCTTCATCAGCAACCACAGCTCCGGGCGGATGGGATACGCGCTGGCGGCGGCGGCGGCGGGGGCCGGAGCGCGAGTCACCCTGGTCAGCGGACCCACCGCCATCCCGACCCCATCCCGGGTCGAGCGGGTGGACGTGATGACCGCGGCCGAGATGTGCGACGCGGTGATGAGCAGAGTCCCCGACGCGACCATCCTGATCGCGGCGGCCGCGGTGGCGGATCACCGGCCCGCCGTCTACCGCGACCGAAAGATCAAGAAGAACGGGACGCGGCTGGCGCTCGCCCTCGAGCGCACGCCCGACATCCTGGCCGAGGTGGCCCGTCTCTCACGGCGTCCTTTCACCGTCGGTTTCGCGGCGGAGACGGAAGACCTCGAGGCCAACGCCCGGGCCAAGCTCGATGCCAAGGCGCTCGACCTCATCGCGGCCAATCGGGTGGACGGCCCCGGGGTGGGGTTCGAGGCCGAGGACAACGCCCTCGACGTCTACTGGGCGCACGGCGGCACGCATCTCGCGTACAAAGCGAAGTACGCGCTCGCGGAGGAGCTCATCGACCTGATCGCGCAACACTATCGTGCGGCGCATCCGACTTGAGGTGCTGGATCCCCGGATCGGGAAGGAGTTCCCGATGCCCGACTACGCCACCGGCGGAGCGGCGGGCATCGACCTGCGCGCCTGCCTCGATGCGCCCTGTCGCCTCGCCCCCGGCGACACGCAGCTCGTTCCCTCCGGCATCGCGTTGCACATCGAAGACCCCGGGCTCGCCGCGACCCTCCTCCCTCGATCCGGGCTCGGGCACGACCACGGTATCGTGCTCGGCAACCTCGTCGGGCTCATCGATTCCGACTACCAGGGCGAAGTCCTCATCTCGTGCTGGAATCGGGGTGTCCGTTCCTTTAGCATCCGGCCCGGGGACCGCGTCGCCCAGATGGTCTTCCTGCCGATCGTGCGCGCGGAGTTCGAGGTCGTGACTTCCTTCCGCGCCAGCGAGCGCGGCCGCGGCGGCTTCGGCCACTCCGGCCGATTCTGATACCGGAGACTCCGATGCCACCTTCCGCGGGATCCCGGGAGCCCCGCTCGGTGCCCGACGCGCCCGAGGACGGGACGGGCGCGGACCTCCCCGCAGTCCCGGCATCGATCTTCCGCGCCTACGACATCCGCGGGGTGGTAGGGGAGACGCTCGGTCCGGAGCTCGTGCGCGACATCGGCCGGGCGATCGGGAGCGAAGCCGGTGAGCGCGGCCAGTCCGAAGTGGTGGTTGGGCGAGATGGACGCACTTCGAGCCCCGCCCTCGCCGAATCGCTCGTGGAGGGACTGCGCTCGGCTGGCCGGGACGTGATCGACGTCGGCGCGGTGCCGACGCCGGTGCTGTACTTCGCAACGTACCGCTTCGGGTCCGGAAGCGGAGTCATGGTCACCGGCAGCCACAATCCGGCCGGTTACAACGGGCTGAAGATGATGCTCGGAGGGCATACCCTGTCCGGCGAGGAGATCGCCGCCCTCCGGACCCGGCTCGAGGCGGGGCGGCTCACGGCCGGTGCCGGGGTCTACCGGCGTGCCGAAGTGGTGGACGCCTACCTGAGCCGGGTGACCGGGAGTGTCGCCGCCTCGCGCGGCCGGACCTTCAGGGTCGTGATCGATTGCGGCAACGGCATCGCGGGGGTCGTCGCGCCCCGCCTCGTCCGCGCGCTCGGACACGAAGTCGTCCCGCTCTTCTGCGACGTCGACGGACGCTTCCCGAACCACCATCCGGACCCCAGCGAGCCCGAGAACCTGAGAGTGCTGATCGAGACGGTCCGGGACGCCCGCGCGGATCTGGGCTTCGCCTTCGATGGAGACGGAGACCGTCTCGGCGTGGTCGACGCCGCGGGTACCATCGTCTGGCCGGACCGGCAGCTCATGCTCTTCGCGGCCGACCTGCTGTCGCGCGAGCGTGGGGCGGAGATCGTGTTCGACGTGAAGTGCAGCCGGCGCTTGAGCGAGCTCATTGCGGCCCGGGGCGGCGTCCCGGTGATGTGGAAGACCGGCCATTCATTCATCAAGAAGAAGCTGAAGGAGTCCGGCGCGCCGCTCGCGGGCGAAATGAGCGGGCACATCTTCTTCGCCGATCGATGGTACGGGTTCGATGACGCACTCTACGCGGCGGCGCGCATGCTCGAGATCCTGGCCGGCGATCCGCGGCCGCCGATCGAGGTGTTCGCGGAGCTCCCGGGCGGCGCCGGCACTCCCGAGCTCAAGGTCGCCATGACGGAGGGCCGACAGCACCGCTTCGTGGAAGACTTGGCGAAGAGCGCGCACCTGCTTTCCGGCGAGGTGACGGGGATCGACGGAGTGCGGGTGGACTATCCGGACGGCTGGGGCCTGGTGCGCGCATCCAACACCACGCCGTCCCTGGTGCTGCGCTTCGAAGGAGACGACCGCGAAGCGCTC
>CAYFYD010000002.1:0-30957 GCA_964347195.1 uncultured Ectothiorhodospiraceae bacterium | reverse complement strand
CCACCAGAGCATCTACCTCGGTCACGGCGAGATCGCGATGGGTTTCGGACCCTCCTCGCTCTGGGAGGCGCCGGCCGACTTTCCCCGCTACCGCCTCGACCTGGAGCGGGCGAGCGCGCTGCTCGAGGAGGCGGGCCACCAGGACGGATTCGAGCTCGACCTCGCGCTGTCCGCGGGGGTCAAGGAGACGGTGGAGGCGATGAGCCTGTGGCAGGCGCAGCTCGCCAAGGTCAACGTCGATCTGAACATCCGGCAGCTCTCCACCGGCGCGTTCTGGGACTACGCGTTCAACCCCGACAACGAAGAGTACGACGTGTTCGTGGTGACCGCGGCGGGCGACGTGCCCTCGCCCTACTCCTGGCTGGTGGTCTACACGAGCTCGCCGCTCGGCTGGATGCCCTATGTGGGGCACAAGAACCCCGAGTTCGACGAGCTGGTGTTCGACGCCTGGGCCCTCGAGGCGACCGATGCGGCCGCCGCCAACGAGCTCTGGGTGCAGGCGCAGCGCATCCTGCACGACGATGCGGCTTCGATCTTCGTCATGGACGCACCCACCATCATCGCCCACGGCGACGACATCGTCGGCTTCGAGCCGAACCCCCCTTACGCCAACATGGTCTTCTGGTACCAGCTCCGGCGGCAGTAGCGCGGCCGCGACGAGGCCCTTCCCCTTCGCTCCGGCCAGAGAGAAGGGAAGGGCCTCCCCTTCGGGCGGCCGCGGGCGGGAATCCATCGCCTGATCCCAGTATTTCGAACCCCGCAACTCGACTTCTGAATGGTCCTGCTTCGACGGGGAGAGGATTCGAGTGATGCGCCTTCTCGTCGGGGAGTTCTCCCACGAGAGCAACTGCTTCTGTGCCGGCCCGACCCGTCTCGCCGACTTCCGGGCGCACCAGTATCTGCTCGGAGACGCGGTGCTCGAGGCCCACCGGGGCAAGCGCACCGTGCTCGGCGGTTTCCTCGACGCCGCGGCCGCCGGCGCCCACGAGGTGCTTCCCTCGATCGCGGCCTCCTGCCTCCCTTCGGGGCCGGTCGAAGCGGGAGTCTTCGACGAAGTCCGCGAGCGCTTGGTGGGCGCAGTGGAGGCGGCGGGGCCGCTCGACGCGATCCTGCTGAGCCTGCATGGAGGCATGTCGGTGCAGGGTCCGGCGGCGGAAGACCCGGAAGGCGAGATCGCGGCCGCGCTGCGCGCCGCCGCGGGGGGCTCCACGATCATCGCGGTGGTGATGGACCTGCACTCGGACACCACCGATCGCCTGCTGGAGGCGACGGACCTCACCCTCGCGTACAACGAGGAGCCGCACCGCGACGCCTGGGAGCGCGGGGTGGAGGCGGCGGAGCTCGCGCTGCGGGCGCGGGCCGGCGCGATCGCTCCGGTGTCGGCGCGCGTGCACCCCCCGATGCTGCTTCCCGCCATCAACATGGCCACGGACCAGGGTCCCATGCACGAGCTGCATCGCCTGCGCGCCGCGCTCGAAGCCGAGCCGGGGGTGCTGGACGTCTCCATTCACGGCGGGTTCTACGGCTCCGACCAGCCCGAGGCGGGCTTCAGCGTGGTCTGCACCACCGATGGCGACCGGGCGCGGGCCGAGCGGATCGCGCAAGGGCTCGCCCGCGAGGCGTGGCGGCGCCGGGAGGAGTTCATCGTCGAGCTCGTGCCCCTCGAGCGCGCGGTCGTCGATGCGCTCGGGGCGGGGGAGCCGGTGGGGCTCATCGACGAGTGCGACGACCCGGCCGGAGGCGGCTCCTGCGACAGCGTCGCCATCGTGCGCGCGATGCTCGACGGCGGCGTCGAGCGAGGCGGGATGTCGACGGTCTTCGATGCCGAGGCGGCCCGCGCCCTGTCGGCGGCGGGCACCGGCGCGGAGCTGACCCTCACCCTCGGGGCGAAGACCGACCGGCTCCACGGGGAGAGCCTCGAAGTCAGTGGGCGAGTGGGAGTCGTCCATCACGGCCCGCTCGCAGTCGACGACTGGTCGGGCCGCGCGTTCGATTTCGGCGCGGTCGGCGTGCTCGAGGTCGGCGG
Source organism: uncultured Ectothiorhodospiraceae bacterium (assembly GCA_964347195.1). Lineage (GTDB taxonomy): Bacteria > Pseudomonadota > Gammaproteobacteria > HK1 > HK1 > JAJEAD01. The sequence continues at coordinate 28,931 of CAYFYD010000002.1, read as the reverse complement.
GGTGCACGTCGTCGTGACCGAGCGGCGCATGGTGACGGAGAACATCGACATCTTCGCAGCGCTCGGCCTCGACGCAAGAAGGATGCAGGTCGTGGGCTTCAAGGGGTTGGGGCTGCACGTGCGCCAAGCCCTCGCGGGCCGGATCGAGCGCTTCATCCCGGTGGACGCGGTCGGCGTTACCCACCCCGACCTGCGCAAGCTCGGCCCCTTCGAAGGCCTGCGCCGCCCCTGCTGGCCCCTCGACGACCTGCCCCTCTCGGCCTGGCCCTGAGAAGCCGGACCCCGCTCCGGCCGACCTCATCAGCCGGTGGTCACCATGAGCTCGCTCCCGAGCCGAGGCACTCTCGAATCGCCGGGGCCGCTACCACGCGAGCCCGGACCCGGACTTCCTCGAGTCTCTCCGCCGGCACTCCTCGTCCGGCATCGCTCGCCCAAGGGCCTGCCAGCAACTTCGGCGGTGTTCGCGGTGTCGCAGATGAAGGTGTTCCAATCGTGCATCGCAACCCTTTTCATCGCTGATACACGGGAACACTCCCGGATCGAGGATCCCGAACTACTGGATTGAAATCAGGCAATCAGGCCCGTTTGACAGGGAAGATTCAGAGGGAACTTCGGCTTGGCCTGCGTGGCCGTGCTCGATCTTGGCGATGAGATCGGCGGCCCACCGCGGCAGGAGGTCGGTGTGGCGGACAATCTCTTGCCCGGCAACTTGGGCGACCACCAGCGCACGCAAACCGGAGTTGTCCAGCAGCAGAATGTTGTCGAAAAACGGCGCTGTCCTCGCGAGATTCTCTTGGGCCGCGGCCCAGCGGCGAACGATCTCCCTCGTGGGCACATCATGACCCGTCCGATGCCTCACACGGAAAGTAACCCGGTCGATGTTGATGTCGACGGATTGCGTACCGACGAACACGGCGTCGATAGCGTAACCGAGCGTGCGAGCGCGACGGACGATATCGGGCCGCGATGCGCCCGAGTAGGTGCTCTCGAAGCCGAAGGATTCGCCGCATTCCAGGTGACCTTCAATGCGGTGGTCCACCCACTCCCGCGCCTGACGTTGTAGCGCTGGATCGTCGTAGCTTCCCAAGCCTTGGGCAATGCTGTCAGCGTCGTAGAAGTCCGAGGGCAGCTCTTGGCGATTGGCACGGCACCAAGTGCTCTTGCCGGCGCCGTTGGCACCGATCACGATAATCAGCCGCGCCAAGACGAAAGCTACTCGGCCGTTGGCGGGATGTATGGGTACTCGAGATCTTCCGGATCGCCCCTGCGGAAGCGGTCTACCCGCCCGTCCGGCCACGTGCGGGTGACTGTGCCATCCGAGATTCGGCGGTGCTCCACAACCCCGTTGGGTTCCTCCGCGATGATTGTATCGCCGTCCTCACAGGGCATGTAGACGAACGCCTTGCCCTGCTCGAAGCACATCCGCCGGGAATCCATGTCGCTGTTCAGAACCCAGTCGAGGGAACCGTTTGTCTTCATGGGTCGAAATTCCAAGAGCCGCGCCGTTTGGCGACGGATGCTGCCACGGCTGGAGCGTCTCCTTCAAACTGTTCGCTGCGGGTGCGTACCGGGCCTGCCGTCGGTGCCGAGCGATTCTTGACGCGCCGAGCCGTTTGGTGTGTTGGGGCACTACGCAGAGGCGCGGGGACCGTCACGCCTCGGGAACGAGCACGACGCGCAAGGTCGTAGGCGAATGACCGGACCTCCTCGTCCATCACCAGGGCCGGAAGCACCTCCGCGAAGCGTTGCAGCACCCGCTGCTCGCGACCGCCGCGAGCGCCGTTCCACAGCCCGGTTGCACGATCGGACACCAGCAGGCGTCCCCGGATCGCAGTGCGGCTTCGACCCGGCCTCGGACCTCCGGATCCCCATCGAGGCGCAGCAGATGAATCCAGGACGACGTGTCAATCAGGATCAACGGCCCCATCCGGCGCCGGCGCTGCTCCAGAAGCTCGTCCTCCGTCATCAGGTCGGGACAGGTGCCGGCGTAGTCGGCAAGCTCGTCCATGCGCCGCCGGAAGGCATGATGTCCGTGGGCCGCGTCTGCGGCGGTTCGAAGACGAGCGGGCAACGAGCCGGCAACGAAGGGGAGCAGAAGGTCATGACGGAACGCTATCTCGAGTCCCGGGCCGCGCTGGTGACGGGAGGGGCTACCGGGCAGGGGCATGCCATCGCGCTCGCGCTCGCGGCGCGGGGCTGCGAGGTCGCGATCGGGTCGCGGCTCGTGGGCGAAGGACGGGCGGTGCCGGGGGTGCACGCGCACCTGCCGACCCGGGAGGAAATGGATCGGGCGGTGCGCGCCATCGAGGCGCAGGGCGTGCGTGCGATCGGCGCCGACCATGATCTCCGCAGCAGCGGGTCCTGTGCGGCCCTCTACCAGGCCACGGAGGTTGCCGGATTGGGATACGCAAGCCAGGACGGCGACGACGGGAGAGTGGATGCGGTACTTTGCCAACCCTGCCCACAAGAGGGAAACAACGGAGGCAGGACCCCCAAGGTGGCGTCCCGACAAGGAGCCGTGCCCTGAAGGCATGAAGCCTCGGGAACGCACGGAGCTGCTTCGAGAGTCTGTCGCCGAACACCCTGATTCACCGATGTCCCCGCGTTTCGGGGTTCGGCGTGGCGAGGCGGGGCTGGAGTTCTTCGCGGCTCGAACGACGAGGATGGTGGACGGGGAGATTGAGTATCATGGCTACCCGACCAGACAGGTACCGGGAAAGGTACTGAGGCGGTTCAGGGACGAGGGCCGAGTTTCCCCGGCAGAGTATCGCACCTTGGTGAAAAGGCTGGGTTGAGGATGCTGATCGGAAACCGTAACGAATTTGCGATCGAGCTACACCCGCTCGCGCCGACTTGGGAGCGTCGGTACCTGCCCGAGCGATCGTCGTGGGCCCGGCTGTCGCTCTGGGCCGGGGGCCACAACCTGTGTCGAAACGTCGTGGAAGGAACGGAGTCCATTCGCGAGGGAGTCAACGTGCCGCTGGCTCCTCTGGCGGATTGGATTGTGCGTTCCTGGACATTTCTTGCCTTCGAGGAACACCCGAGGTGCTTTCCCCTGGGTGCTTCATTGCGAGACACCCTTCGAAAGTGGGGAGACTCTTCACGACCGGCAGGATTCAGCGAAGACGAATGGTTCGACGCGCGTGAGCTGTGGTGGAACCGGCACTTCCTGTCGGCAGGAGCGGATGGTGCGCACTTGCCCAATGTTTCCCTGAATCGTGGTGACGATCGCCTCTTCATCGAGTGGATGCCGGTAGGGTTCGTCAGTGATCGAGCTCCGCGCTTCAAGTCGGGATCCGGACAGGAGACCGTGGAGTGGGGCGTGGGCGAAGCGGTGTTGGCCGAATTCGTGTCCATGGTGGCTCGCTGGCTCCGGGAAGAGAGGCTCGATCATGTCTATTCGTGGGTTTCCCGGGAGGATCCCTTGCGGGGAGGTGAGGTCGCATTCGACGAGAAGCTGAGTGCCTACACGGGAATCGATACGGATGTCCTCCGCGCGTAGACTCGAGCGGATACGGAGTCCGATCTGCGGGAGAAGCTGGGCATTCGGCCGGAGTCGGAGGACCCGGGCGGCAGCGTCATCACCCAAGTGCTGCGGGATCTTCCTCCGGAGGTGCCTGAGGCAGTGCGCCACCAGATCTGGCGGTTGGACGAGGAAGTTTGCGGCAGGAGGGGTTTCGCCGAAGAATTGAGGAGAGTGGCACGCGATGCCGGGAGAACCTGCACCAGCGCCGAGAAGGCGGGGCAGCTCGCCGCCCAAGGGGTTCGCGATGGTCTGAATCTGGATGGCCACCCCATCGAGGACGTAGAGGAGCAGATGAGGGCATTCGGGGTGGGAGTCGTCCATTCGGAGGCGGAGTGCTCTCAGGAGAGGATGCTGGTCGGATCGCGAAAGGGAGTCGGTGCGGCGGTCGTCATCAACCGCACGCCGCGTACCGATACGCAGTGGGGCCGGCGCTTCGAGTCGGCTAGAGCCCTGGGGCACCTCTTCACGGACTCGTATCGAGAGGATGCCATCGGAGCCGCTGCGACCCCTTTCGCTCAGCCCCGGGCGAGACGGCGCTCCGGTGCGTTTGCGGCGGAGTTCCTTCTCCCGAGCGGGGCGTTGCTCGAAGAGGTCGGCGCGTTGGACTCGGCCGCGCAACCGGAGAAGTTTCGGCGGATACTGGAGAGGTATGGCGTCGGCGCGAGGACCGCGGCGTTCCAGCTCTGGAATCACGGGCTGCTCTCGAGCCCCTCGGTGCGCGACGAACTCATCGACCACTTCTCCAACGTGGGCGGGTAAGAGGACAGTCGGGCTGAGGTCTCGTGAGAAGGATGTTCCCGGCCGCTGAAGGTACTGTCGGCAAGGCGCGCAAGCGCTGGAAGTGGGTCGTCAAGGTCACGGACCATGCCGCCACGTTGCTCCAAGCGCTCGAGCTTGGTTGAAAGGCATAATGTCCACGGCCCGCGTCTGCGGCGGGTCGAGGACGAGTCGGCAACGAAGGGGAGCAGAAGGTCATGACGGAACGCTATCTCGGGTCCCGGGCCGCGCTGGTGACGGGAGGGGCCACCGGGCAGGGGCATGCCATCGCGCTCGCGCTCGCGGCGCGGGGCTGCGAGGTCGCGATCGGGTCGCGGCTCGCGGGCGAAGGACGCGCAGCGCCCGGCGTGCACGCGCACCTGCCGACCCGGGAGGAGATGGACCGGGCGCTGCGCGCCATCGAGGCGCAGGGCGTGCGCGTGATCGGCGCCGACCACGATCTCCGCAGCAGCGAGTCCTGTGCGGCCCTCTACCAGGCCGCGGTGAACGCCTTCGGCAAGGTGGACATCCTGTGCAACGCGGCCGGGGTCGCCTTCGAGCACCCGATCTGCGGCCACGACGACGAGATCTGGCACCGCGTCATCGACGTCAACCTGAACGGCTGCTACCGCATGACCAAGCTCGCCCTTCCCGGGATGATCGAGCGTGGCTGGGGACGCATCGTGAACATCGCATCCACCGCGGGGAACATCGGCGAGGCGATCAACGGAGCCTACTGTGCCTCCAAGGCCGGCATCCTCGGTCTCACGCGCTGCGTCGCCCTGGAGGGCGCCCCCCACGGGGTGACCTGCAACGCGATCAATCCGGGCTACGTCGAGACCGGCATGATGCGCGCCGCGCTCGCCACCCAGGCGGAACGCGAGGGCCGGAGCGTCGACGCGATCCTCGCCGAGATCGTGGCGAGCTACCCTCAGAAACGTACCATCCCGCCGGCCGAGATCGCCGCCCTCGCCGCCTTCCTGTGCCGCGACGAGGCATGGGGCATCAACATGTCGGACATCGACGTGGCGGGAGGCTCGCTCTGGTAGCCGCAGGCGGGAGTCGAGCCGGGATCGCTCCGGCGGTCTCGATGCCGCACCTCTCGGCGGCGGGCAGTGTGCCTGGACCGAGACGCTCGAGCGTTGGCAGACCCGGGCGCCGCGCCCCTCCGATCGCATGGACCCCGGGCGGCGTCTGGAGCGGGTGAGGGGAATCGAACCCCCGTCATCAGCTTGGGAAGCTGAGGTTCTGCCATTGAACAACACCCGCTGATGCTTCGCGATTCTAGGCCGGAAGCGGGCCACCGCCAAGGCGCGTCCATTGCGCCCGCAGGGCAGATCAGTTCGTGGGCGTCCTCGATCGCCGCCGGACAGCGTAGCTGCTGTGCCTCCACCTGGACTTCTCGCCCGCGCACACCCGCCCCCGGACCGTAGCCCTCATCGACGCCCTGCGCCACTCACCCTCGGCCATGCGCCGAGCCGAGCACTTCGAGCACACCCAGCACGCGCTGCGTGCCCGGGCTCCCGGCCTCGCGCGCGACCCGCGCCGGGCCCAGCGCCTCGTGCGCGACGCCGAGGCGCGCGCCACCCAGGGCATATGGGTGGGGAGCCCCGAAGGCACCGTCCAGTACCTGCCCCCGGCAGCAGGAGCAGCCCTCCCCTACCCCGCGCACGCCCTGTCCCCCCGGATCACGAGCCGCAGCGGTGAGCGCCCCCGAGATCGCTGGTAGACTCTCGAGCTCGAGACCGGCCGTGGATCGGAGCGCCGAGCCAGCGCCGGAGAACGCACGACGAGCCATGACGAACGAGACCGAGCACACCACGACGCGATTCCGGCTCAGTCAGGAGACGATCGCGATCGTTACCGTCGGCATCGCACTCGCGGGGTTGAACCTCGCGAGCGTGGGAGATCTGCGCGACGAGGCCCGCGCCGACCGTGCCGCATGGCAAGCAGAGAGCCGACAGCTCCGCGACGAAGCCCGCGCCGACCGTGAGGACTTCCAGCGCCAGATCCGCGCCGACCGTGAGGACTTCCAGCGCCAGATCCGCGCCGACCGTGAGGACTTCCAGCGCCAGATCCTGCGACTGACGGCACAGTCCGCGAAGCTCGCCGCTGCCGTCGACGCCTCAGCTCCACACACCCGCGATTAGCTCGCGGGCCAGAGCTGCGCCTTCACCGGCAGCAGGCTCGCCTGCGTCGCCACGTGCCCGGTGAGCGCCTCGCCGAGCGCCGCGGCCAAGCCCTCGGCCCGATCGGCCAGCAGTATTCATCCACACCGAATCCGTGCGCGCCGCCGCAGAAGTTCAGTCCGCGAACACACGAAAGAACAGCGAATTACGCCGGTCACTCCGACATTGGCCGAAACGAAATCGCTGCGCGCGCCGCTGAGGCGAATCGTCATTGTTGTCGCAGGCCGCATGAGTCAGTCTCCCGATAGCACGTATTCAAGATGGTCAATATCGAATACAGCTACGAGCACCCGGATTTCCTCCGGTCCCATTCCTCCGTGCGTACCGACACCCTCGTCACCCAGGAGGTTGAGAGCCCGGGAGCCTGCCCGCTCGGCTGCGCCCGGGTGAGAGAATCGGGCGGCACCCTCCGAAGGACTCGAGCGACCCGCTCCCGTGGCTCAGGCTTCCCACTACCGCCGCCCCGTCCGCAGCTACGTGCGGCGTTCCGGACGCATGACGCCGGCGCAGCGCCGCGCGCTCGACCGATACCTCTCGGTCCTGGGACTGCCCGCGGACCGCCTCTGCGACCTGGATGCGGTCTTCGGACGGACGGCGCCGCGATGCGCCGAGATCGGCTTCGGGACCGGGGATGCGCTGCTCGCGATGGCCGGTGCCCGTCCCGAGCGCGACTATCTGGGAGTGGAAGTCCACGAGCCGGGCATCGGCCGGGTGCTGCATCAGGCGGTGGCGCGCGGCCTCGACAACCTGCGGGTAATCGCGGGCGATGCGGTCGAGGTGGTGGAGCGCTGCCTGCCCGGGGAGTCCCTGTCCGAGATCTACCTCTTCTTTCCCGATCCCTGGCCCAAGAAGCGCCACCACAAGCGCCGCCTGGTCAACCCGGCCTTCGTGCGGCTGGCGGCGGACCGCCTCGTTCCCGGCGGACGCTTGCTCCTCGCGACCGACTGGCCCCCCTACGCCGAGTACATGCTGGAAGTGCTGGAAGGCGACCCCTTGCTGCGCAACCTCGCGGGGGACGGGCGCTTTGCGCCGCGGGCACCGGAGCGGGTGCTCACCCGCTTCGAGCGGCGGGCGGAAAACCTGGGCCACAGCGTGCGGGATCTCGCCTTCGCCCGGGTGTGTCCAGGGCGGGACCGGTCATCCCGCTTTACCACCTCGGGCCGCTGCGATGGTGGTCGGTCGCGGTAGTGGACCTGCCAGAGCGCATTCCGGGCCGGCATGGATCTGTAAAGATGAATCACGGGAAGCCGACCGGTCCCTCCAGGGCTGATTGGTTCTCTTGACCGTATCCAATAGATTCAAGGGGTTATGTCGATCGCCGAGCGTTTCGAGCGAAGTCGTCGTCAACTGAAGAAAGCGCTTCTGCATCGAGGAGCTACGCTGTCCGGCGGCGATCGAGGACGCCCACGAAGTGATCTGCCCTGCGGGTGCGTCCCGAGGCGGTGGACCCCGGCCCGGCGCGGGCGGAAGATATGTAGTCTGACGGATGCCGTGAGGGGGAGGCACATGGCCGGCCACGACTACTTGGCGCTCGGCGACATCGAGCTGCGGGTCAAGTCCCTCGAGTCGCTCCTGGTCGAGAAGGGCTTGGTCGATCCGCGAGCCCTGGACGTCCTCATCGACACCTACGAGACGAAGGTCGGACCGCGCAACGGCGCCCGGGTGGTGGCTCGCGCGTGGACGGATCCCGAGTACCGGGACTGGCTGCTCGCCGATGCCGGCGCAGCGATCGCGTCGCTCGGCTACCGGGGCCGGCAGGGTGAGGACATGAGGGTGCTGGAGAACACCGGGCAGGTGCACAACCTGGTGGTGTGCACCCTGTGCTCCTGCTATCCGTGGCCGGTGCTCGGGCTGCCCCCGGTCTGGTACAAGTCGCCGCCCTATCGCGCCAAGGCGGTGCGCGACCCGCGGGGAGTGCTCGCGGACTTCGGGGTCGCTCTACCCCTCGAGACCGAGGTCCGGGTCTGGGATTCCACCTCGGAGCTTCGCTACATGGTGCTGCCCCGGCTTCCCCCCGGTACCGAAGGCATGGGTGAGGGGGCGCTCGCGAGGCTGGTGACGCGCGATTCGATGATCGGGGTCGGGCTTCCGCTGGCGCCGGCGCCGGCGCCGGTGTCGTGAACGGCGCCCACGATCTCGGCGGCATGCACGGCTTCGGGCCGGTGATACCCGAAGCGGACGAGCCGGTCTTCCATCACGAATGGGAACGGCGCGCCTTCGCCCTCACCCTCGCATGCGGCTTTCTCGGACGCTGGAACCTCGACATGGCCCGCCACGCCCGGGAACGTATCCCCCCGCCACGCTACCTCGCCGCGAGCTACTACGAGATCTGGATCGAAGGGCTCCTGACCCTCCTCGTCGAGCAGGGCCTGACGAGCGAAGGCGAGCTCGGGACGGGCCGTGCCGCGGGACCGCCTTCCCCGGACCTGCGGGTGCCCGGCCCGAGCGCGGTGCCCGGAATCCTGGAGCGCGGCGGCTCGACCCGGGCCGCCGATACACCGTCGCGTTTTTGCAGCGGAGACCGGGTGCGGGTACGCAACCGCCACCCGAGGGGACACACCCGAGCGCCGCGCTACGTCCGCGGGCGCACCGGTGTCGTCGAGAGCCGCCACCGCAGCTTCGTCTTTCCCGATGCCCGCGCCCACGGGAAGGGGCCGCAGCCCCGGCCCCTCTACACGGTGCGCTTCCGCGCCACCGAGCTCTGGGGGAAGGAGGGCGATCCCCGCAGCGCGGTCCACGTGGATCTCTGGGAGGACTACCTCGAAGCGGTCCCGGCGCGGCAACGCACCTGAACAGGGCGCCGCGCCCTGCTCGTCGAGCGCGGCCCTCAGGGTGCGGCGGCTGCGCTCCGGGACCGGGCCGCGATGATGTCTGAGTGCTCGAACGCATCGGCGCTACCTTCGATGTGCTCGGGGCCGATGTCGGGCGTTGCCAGCTCAAGCAGCGGGATGCCGCTTCGGCAAAGCTGACCCGGGCCGCACAAGGGTGGGGAGGCGAGCGCAACCCGCAACTGCGGGGGTATCGACGCTAGCGTGCGGGGTAGTCCGCCGGCCTTGGAGATGTCGAGCGCAAGCCGTCGATATGCTCATGCAACGCATCCCCGATGCGAGACCACATGGGATCCAGGATGAGGTCGATTCCCTCTCGTCGAGCCAGCTTGGCTGCCGGCACGAAATCGCCATCCCCGGATACCAGGACAATCTGCTTGACCATCCGCTTCAGTGCGAGCGACGTCATGTCAATCCCGATTTTGATGTCGACACCCTTCTGGTCGATATCGAATTCCACATCTCGCCAAGTCAACTGATCCGGCGTGAGCCCACCGTTCAACAGTTCCTTCGTTGCCGGGGGCTTGATCACCCACTGGTGACCACTGAGATAGCCCAAGCGCAACGCCACCTTGCGCAGTCGCTTCAACTGCTCATGAAACTCCAGCCGAAACAGAGCGCCCGGAAGCTTCGAAAAATCCACGGCTCGCCCGGTGATCGGGTGATGCGACTTCTTGTCCAATGGCGGACAGTCGTAGACGAGAATCCGGTACAGCTCGGTGTCGGCGACGTGAGCCATTGCCATCGTGTAGAGGGACTTGGCAACGACCTCGGGGTCACGAGCGTCGAGAGTCCGATATACGCGAGAAAAACGCTTCAGGAAGAAGGCCGCATCGATCATGACAGCGGTAGTCATCAATCTAGATCTCCAATAGTCAAGAAAGTAAGGGAGGCCTTCGGGCTCGGCTTCCCCTCTTCAATTGTTGGGGGAAACGTACTGCCAAAGGCCGTAAAATCGTTGTTACGCTAGCATTGGAGGTGGGGCGACGTCAACACTCATTCTCCGTCAGTGTCAGCAGCAATTCTCATTTTGCTCGTCGGGTCCCGCGGCAGGGCCGGCACGACCGTCGATCTGCCCCGGATCGAGCCGCAAGGAGAAGACGGCTTGCGGCTCAGGGTGAAGTCAGGCGCCAAAATGAGAATTGCTGCTCCGTCAGTGTCTGCGGACGCGAAAGCCGCAAGGGTACGCAGCCCGACGGCCGCGCCAAGACCCGCAAGGTCAGACTCCTGGCCGTGTGGTCCTGCGACCCTCTCGCATCCGGCCTGCCCATGCGCGACCCACACTCCGTCACCTGCAGCGCCACCATCGAGGCCGCCGCCCGTCATGACACCGACCCCGAGCCCTCACGTTCGCCCAACGCGTCCTTCGCGAGGCCCGGGCATCACATCATCAAGCCCGAGCCCTGCGCTGCCCGCACCCTCAATCTCGGCCTCGATGGCACTGCCTGGATCCGGAGCCTCGGCGATGAGCGCTTCCTTGGCGCCGTCCAAGTCGTCGATATCTTCCACGCTGGCAGCGTGATGACCGTCTCACAATGGTGAGGTGCACGGGTCGGCACCGCGGTCACCGGGGACCGACGCCCGGAGACACCGGCCCCCGCCGGCGCAGGGTCGCGCCCCGAAGCGTGAACAGCGCGAGCACTCCGGTGAAGCAGGCGAGCACGAAGAGCTTGTTGATGAACCAGTTGGTGCGCCAGATCGTCCACTCGGGTGCTTCCAGGAACCCCCAGAGCTTGACGACCACGATGAGGATCTCGACGACCGCGACCCCGACCGCCAGCCACCACGTGTAGCGCTGCCAGTTCAGCATCGACCACCCGAGCCAGATGTGCGCCGCCCACCAGAAATCCCAGTAGACGTAGGTCCCGGCGGGGCGGCCTTCCGCGATGGCCATTGCCACCGGGAACGCGAACTTGATGACCAGCGTCCAGGCTGCCAGCACGTAGAGGAAGTGGGCGAAGAAAGTGATCAACTCTTTGTCGCCTTGGTGAACCCGATGGCGATTGTCCGTCAAAGAGTCTTTCAAAGGTCGGCAGCCGCTGCCTCTTCGTCCGGCAGCACACAAGCCGCTGCGACCGAAGCGTCGGGAACGAACGCCATCAGCGCGCGTGTCCCTCGTGGCGCCAGGACAGAATCTCGGAGGTCGTCACCGCCTTCTGCTTCGCCCGTTCACGGCGAAGCGTCGCGCTGAGTGCGGCGTGCTCGCCCTCGCTGGCGATCCGCGTCACGTGGGCGACCGGCGTCACGCCCCTGCAGATTACAAGGTCCTCGCCCGCTTCCACCGCCGCCAGCAGCGCCGACAGGTGGGTCTTGGCCTCCCCGATCCTTACGCGTCGTGTCATCGTCATCCCGCTCCTTGCCCGACCCGCGCCGGAAGTCCCCTCCGCGGCGACGATACCTTCCCGCCCGGAGGGACAAGGATAGTCCCGGCACCGTCTTGGTCAAGCGGTTGGTCTGATACCGGGTTCGCTGCGTCTCCGGACGGGCATCTCGGCGTTCGGTAATCGCAGACGTCGAGACGGTTCTCGTTGATGAACATCGTCTGGTGGGCGAGCCACTCCTGCCACTCCTGCTTCGACACGTTCCAGGTTGCCATCCCCACGGGGTTCCAGGCGCAACGAAGGCCGTTCAGCCCGGCGCCACGTAGCCGGCGGGCCGGTCCGAGCCCTCGCCGAAGAAGTGCTTCTCCATCTCCGCGGAAAGGAAGCGCCGCGCCTCGGGGTCGCGGATGTTGAGGTGGTTCTCGTTGATGGGCATCGTCTGGTGGGCGAGCCACTCCTGCCACGCCTGCTTCGACACGCTGTCGTAGATGCGCTGGCCAGTTACGCCGGGCAGCGGCGCGAAATCGAGCCCTTCGGCTTCCCGACCGAGCTTCACGCACTTCACCATTCTCGTCATGTCAGCCATCCTCTACCCGCGAAGAGTGGGGTCCCGGCACCGGCCGGGAAGCCACAGCGCCGAGCGCGAATCGTAGCGCTCCGGTGCGGTATCCGGGAAGCGTCGGCGCCTTGCCGCAGGGCCGCTTCATGGCGGCCGGAGTCGCGCCGCCGACGCACCCTCCCCGCGCGATGTTGCGTGTCCCTACCGCCTCGTTCGTGTTCCCGAGCCGCCCGATCGGTCCCGCACCGTCTACCGGGATCCCCATGCGCGTCTGGATCGCAGAATGAAGTGATACTGCTTGCCGGCGGTCGTTACCGGTCCTCGAGGGGACGCAGGTGTCCAAGACCGCCACCGCGATGGGAACGGAAGCCTCAGAGCACGGCAGTCCCCGCGCTGCGTTCGTGGAGCACGGGCCTCCGCTCCGGTACGCCGGCACGCCCGGGCCGCTCTCCGGGCGCCGGGCTGCCTCACGGGTCGGAGGCCAGTATGTCGATAAGTCGGGAGACGGGTACCGCGAGCCCCACCTCGAGCTCCTCTCCCGGGGTGTGCCAGACCCGGCCGTCGCCGTCGCGCACCTCCGAGTCGCGCCGGACCACCTCGACGAGATGGGGCTCGATGTCCAGGGCGTAGTGGGTGAAGCCGTGGTGCAGGTCGCCGAGGCGCCGGGCGCTCTTCACCTTCACCCCGAAGCGCTGCTCGCAGGCGGCGCGGACATCGGGATCCGGCGGACACTCGGGGAACCCGAAGAGGCCGCCCCATACGCCGCTCGGGGGTCTGCGCTCGAGGAGAAAGGCGCCTCCCGGATCGCGCATCACCAGGAACGCAGTGCGCCGCCGCGGCCGCTCCCGCTTCGGGCGCGGCGCGGGCAGCTCGTGCGGGCGGCCCTCGGCGCGGGCACGGCAGCCGGTCTCGAGCGGACAGAGCCCGCACACCGGCCGCCGGCGCACGCACAGGGTGGCGCCGAGGTCCATGATCGCCTGGGTGTAGGCGGCGACCTCCTGCCGGGGAGTGTGCCGCTCGGCGAGCGCCCAGAGCCGCCGGCGCACCGGGCCCTGTCCCGGCCACCCGTCGATGGCGTGGTAGCGGCAGAGTACCCGTTGCACGTTGGCGTCGAGGATCGGGTGTCGCTCGCCTCGGGAGAAGGCGAGGATGGCGCCGGCGGTGGACCGGCCGATGCCCGGCAGGCCCGTGAGCCCCTCGATGTCGCGGGGCAGCTCGCCGTCGTGACGTTCGCACACCAGACGCGCGGCGCGATGCAGATTGCGCGCGCGAGCGTAGTAGCCGAGGCCGCTCCAGAGGTGCAGCACCTCGTCGACCTCCGCCACGGCGAGCGCGGAGAGGTCCGGAAAGCGGCGCACGAAGGGTCCGAAGTACGAGAGCACGGTCGCGACCTGGGTCTGCTGCAACATGATCTCCGAGATCCACACCCGGTAGGGAGTGGGCTCGCGTTTCCAGGGCAGGTCATGACGCCCGTGGCGCGCGTACCAGGCGAGGAGCCGGGGCGCGATCAGGTCGGGTTCCTCCTGGACCTTCACGCTGACTGATCCGTCCTCCGCAGACACTCCCGGAGACTCGCCCGCCGGATACGGGAGCTCGCCCCGGGCAATGCCGGCGGTGTCATTCGGGGCTGTGAAGACGGCGGAGTCTTCGCCCACCCCTCCGCCGCTCGCCCGGGTGCGCTCGCCGGGTCCGGCTATCGGATCGGTCTCGCCCGGTACGGAGCCGGGCTACTCATACTCCGCGGCGCGGCGCGCGCTTCCCCGGACCCGGTCGGCGGGGTAGCGGAGCTCGTTGATTGCGATCTTGTCCTTCGCGGCCTCGATCAGGTCGACGCCCAGGCGGTCCGCGCAGCGCACCAGGAAGATGAGGACGTCCGCGAGCTCGAGGCGCACCGCTTCGAGACGTTCCGGAGCGAGCGAGCGGCTCTCCTCTTCGCTCAGCCACTGGAAGTGCTCCACGAGCTCCGCGCATTCGGCGATGAGGGCCATCGACAGGTTCTTCGGGGAGTGGAAGTGCTCCCAGTCGCGCTCCGCCGCGAAGCGGGCGAGCCGGATCCGGAGCTGATCCAGCGAGTCATCCGCGCGCGTTTCGCTCACCGTCTCAGTCCTGCGGCTCCCCGCCGCCCCCGGCGAGCCGGCGGCGCGCGCGCGCCACCGCCCGGCGGACCCGGGCGGGTGCGGTCCCCCCGAGGTGGTGGCGCGACGCCACCGACCCCTCGAGCGAGAGCACCTCGTAGACATCGGCCTCGATGCTCGGTGAGAAGCGCCGCAGCTCGTCCAGAGTGAAGTCCGAAAGATCGCGCCCGCCCTCGATGCCGGCGCGGACCGCTTGGCCGACCACCGCGTGCGCGTCGCGGAAGGGGACCTGCTTGCGCACGAGGTAATCGGCGAGGTCGGTGGCGGTGGCGAAGCCGCGGGCGGCGGCCTCCCGCATCCGCGCCCGGTTCACGCCGATCCCGGGCAGCATCGCGCGGAAGACCGCCAGGCAGTCCTTCGTGGTGTCGAGGCTGTCGAAGACGGCTTCCTTGTCTTCCTGGTTGTCGCGGTTGAAGGCGAGGGGCTGTGATTTCATGAGCGCGAGCAGGGCGGCGGCGTGCCCCATGACCCGGCTCGACTTGCCCCGCACCAGCTCCGCGACATCGGGGTTCTTCTTCTGGGGCATGATGGAGGAGCCGGTGCAGAAGGCGTCGCCGAGCTCGACGAGCTCGAACTGGGCCGAGGTCCACATCACGAGCTCCTCGGACATGCGCGACAGGTGGACCATGAGGAGGGCGCAGTTCGAGACGAACTCGATGCAGAAGTCCCGGTCGCCGACCGCGTCGAGGGAGTTGTGGCAGAGGCCATCGAAGCCGAGCAGCCGGGCGGTGAGTGCGCGGTCGATCGGGAATCCGGTGCCGGCGAGCGCGGCGGATCCGAGCGGCAGGCGGTTGATGCGCACGCGCGCATCGCGGAAACGTTCCGCGTCACGGTCCAGCATCTCGTACCACGCGAGCAGGTGGTGGCCGAAAGTGACGGGCTGCGCGGTTTGCAGGTGCGTGAAGCCGGGCATGATGGTGTCGGCCTCGCGCTCGGCGAGATCGACGATCACGCCCTGCAGGCGGCGCAGTGCGGCCACGATCTCGTCGGTCTCCTCGCGCAGCATGAGGCGGAGATCGGTGACGACCTGGTCGTTGCGGGACCGACCGGTATGCAGCTTCTTTCCCGCTTCCCCGATGCGTCCGGTGAGCGCGGACTCGATGTTCATGTGCACGTCTTCGAGCGCCGGACTCCACTCGAAGCGCCCCGCCTCGATGTCGGCCTCGATCCCCCGAAGGCCCTCGACGATCGACGTGCGCTCCGCATCGCTCAGCACGCCCGCCTGCGCGAGCATGGTCGCGTGCGCGACGGACCCGGCGATGTCGTGACGGTAGAGGCGCCGGTCGAAGTGCTCGGAAGCGGTGAAGCGCTCCACCAGTGCATCGGTGGGCTCACGGAATCGTCCGCTCCAGGGCTTGGGGTCCGGGGGGTCGGCGGGCATCGACGCGGGCTCGGCGGGCCGGTGCGAGCCGGCGCCGGCAGTATATCCAAAGCCGGAGCGGGGACGCCCCGGCGCGCGCGCCGGCCGGCTCGCGACCGCTGCGCCCTGCGACCGAGGAGGGCCTTCGGGGAGGGCGCCTCGACCGGTCCGTATCGTGATCGCGTGGAGTCCCTCCGGTTGCCGGCGCCTCGTCAGCGCTTCGCCATCCCCGTGCCGTCGTTCAGGTGGCACGCGGAGAAACGGCCGGGCGCGATCTCCTCGAGCTTCGGCGTTTCGAGCCCGCAGCGTTCCATGGCGTGGGGACAGCGCGGATGGAAATGGCAGCCGCTCGGCGGCGCGAGCGGTGACGGGATCTCACCTCGAATCGGTTCGTATGTCCGCCGCCGCGAGTCGATCCGCGGCACTTCGTGCAGCAGCGCCCGCGTGTAGGGGTGATTCGGGGCGGCGAACAGCGCTTCGGCCGGCGCGCTCTCGACGATCCGGCCCAAGTACATGATGGCGACCCGGTCCGAGAGGTGCTCGACCACCCCGAGATCGTGGCTGATGAACAGGCAGGTGAGGCCCAGGTCGGCGCGCAACTGCATGAACAGGTTGAGGATCTGCGCCTGGATGGAGACGTCGAGGGCGGCGACCGCTTCGTCGCAGACGAGGAATTCCGGTCTCACCGAGAGCGCTCGCGCAATGGCGATGCGCTGGCGCTGGCCGCCGGAGAACTGGTGCGGAAAACGTTTCTTGTCGGCCGGGTCGAGACCGACCCGGATCATCAGATCGTCGACGTAGTCGTCGAGCGCCGCGGCGGGGACGAGGCCGTGCACCTTGGGCGCCTCCCCGATGACGTGTCCGATCCGCATGCGGGGATTCAGCGATGAGTAGGGGTCCTGAAAGATCATCTGGACCTTGATCGCCGCCGCCCGTGCCCGCTCCCGCCCGAGGCTCGCGCGGTCCGTACCACGGTAGAGCACGCGGCCCTCGCTCGCTTCGAGCAGACCCGCGATGATGCGGCCCAGCGTCGACTTGCCGCAGCCGGATTCACCCACGAGTCCGACGACTTCGCCTTCATTCATGGCAAGGGAAACGCGGTCGAGGGCGTGGACGGTCTGCTCCCGGATGCCGGCGCCCAGGCGCCTGGCCAGCTTTTCCGCGAGGTCCGGACGCCGGGCGAAGCGTTTCGACACCTCGCAGAGCTCGATGACCGTTTCGGTCAAGGCCCGCCTCGTTCATGGGGGTGGAAGCAGCGGATGAAACGCCCCGGCATCGCTTCGCGGATCGAGGGGGCGCGGCGGCATGCTTCCCCCGCCCTCGGGCAGCGGACACGGAACGCACAGCCGGCCGGCAGGCGCAGCAGGGTCGGAGCCATGCCGGGGATCTGGGCCAGAGGCTGCCCGCGTTGGTTGTGGCCGGGGATCGATCCGATCAGTCCGCGGGTGTAAGGATGGAGCGGCCGGTCCAGCACGTCGTCCGTGGTGCCCGCCTCGACGATACGCCCCGAGTACATGACGCAGATCCGGTCCGCGAGCCCGGCCACCACCGAGAGGTCGTGGGTGATCCAGATGAGCGCGGTGCCGGTCTCCCGGCAGAGCTTCTGGACTTCGTGGAGGATCTGACCCTGGATGGTCACGTCCAGCGCGGTGGTCGGCTCGTCCGCGATGACCAGCGCCGGTCGATTGATCAGGGCGATGGCGATGCACACTCTCTGACGCATGCCACCGGAGAACTGGTGCGGATAGGCCTTCAGGCGTTCGTTCGGCGCGGCGATGCCCACGCGGCCGAGCGCCTCGCGGGCGCGCTCGCGCGCCGCTTGCCGGCCGATGCTCTCGTGGGCCCTCACCGCTTCGATCATCTGGGTGTCGATGCGCAGGACCGGGTTCAGAGTCATCATCGCGTCCTGAAAGATCATCGCGATGCGCTTGCCTCGCAAGTATCGAAGCCGTTCTTCCGAGGCCCGCAGGAGGTCCTCGCCCTCGAAGCGGACCCGGCCGCCCACCACCTCGCCCGGCGGGTCGACGAGGCCGATGATCGAATAGCCGGTGACCGACTTGCCGGAGCCGGACTCGCCCACGAGCCCCATGATCTCGCCCCGGCCGAGCGTGAAGCTCACATCGTCGACCGCCTTCGCCACCCCCGCCCTGGTCAGGAAGTGCGTCCTCAGGTGCTCGACCGAGAGGATCGGATCACGAGCGTACAAGTGGTGTCCCGGTGCTCGGAGCGGAGAAATCCGGAGGAGCTCGACCGTGACTCACCCGATCGTTCCTCCGGTGACGGCCCCGATGATAGCCGAAGCGTTCCGAAGCTCTCATCGGAACGCGCGCTCCCGTCAGGACCGATGCACGCGGACGGGAGCTCCGCCCTCGGCGCGGATGACATCGACAGAGATGGATTCCCATCGTTTTCACGAGAGGAAGTCTTTCCCGGGAACGGCGTCGTTCTCTCGAAAGCCGTCCAAGGCGGAGGACCATCCCGCCGCCGGGGAAGGGGCTCCGGCGATGGATTCCCGCCCCCGCTTTCGATGGGGGCAGGCTTTGCGTGGGAATGACGAGAGTGCGGGTCTCGGAGGCGGGGTTGACGAGGAGTGGCGTCCCGTGCATTTCCCGTCATTCCCGCGCAAGCGGGAATCCATGAAGAACAACAGGTTGCAGGGGGCTTCATGCCGGCGGGAATCCATCGGCCGATTTCCCGGCGTCATGCGCTCCGACACTCGATCCGAAGCGTAGCGTGCAAGAGTCCTGCCCACGGACCGCGAGAGGGCCTGATGTTCATCAAGTCCGCCCCGAACAGCTTCGGTCCTGCCCGCGGACTGCGAGATGACCACCCGCGACATGCTTTGGCGTACAGTGAACATTGGCGCGGCAAGCGGAGAGCGAGCGCGTGACATCCTCGGGCGCGATGCCGGCGGTAATGGGTACCCGGGGCGTCGTGGCATCGGCCAGCCCGCTCGCATCCGCGGTGGGGCTCGAGGTGCTCATGGACGGCGGCAACGCGGTCGACGCCGCCGTCACCGCGGCTTCGATCCTGGGCATCGACGAGCCCCACTTCTCGGGGCCGGGCGGCCACGGGATCCTGATGCTGTACCTCGCCGAGCCCCGCGAGGTGAAGTGTCTCGACTTCGGCGGCTTCGCGCCCCACGCCTTCACCATCGATCAGTGGGGCACGCCCCCGGCATACCGCCCCCAGGACGTGAGATCTTCGGTGTTCCCGGGGGCCTTGGCGGGGTGGGCCGAGGTGCTCGAACGCCACGGCACCCGGAGCCTTGGTGAAACCCTCGCGCCGGCGATCGAGTACGCCCGAAGGGGGGTGCCGGCCCGGCCGGCGGTGGTCGACTTCATCGCCCGGGCCGCGGACCGGATGGCGGGCTTTCCGGAGCTCGCCCGGATCTACCTCCCCGGAGGCCGCGTCCCCCGCGCAGGACAGACCATCGCGAATCCGGATCTCGCCGACACCTTCGAGGAGATCGCCGGGAAGGGGACGGCGCACTTCTATCGAGGACCGCTCTCCGAGCGCATCGTCGGCTACTTCAACCGCAACGGCGCCCGTTTCACCCGGCGCGAGCTCTCCGAGTACCGGCCTCGATGGCGGAGCACTCTCTCCGCGACCTATCGCGACGGCTACCGCATCGTGGTCCCGAAGTGCCAGACCTGCTCGCCCGCCATCCTCACCCAGCTCAACGTCTGGGAGCGCTTCGATGTCGCGGGCTGGGGGCACTCGAGCTTCGAGTGCCTTCACCTCGGCATCGAGACCGCGAAGATCGCCTTCGCCGACCGCAGGAAGCACTGCGGAGATCCCGACTTCAGCGCGGTGCCGTACGAGCGGCTCGCGTCCAAGGACTACGCCGTCTCGCTCGCGATGGGGATCGATCCGGCCCGGGCACGGCCGGAGGGCCCCGGGGACGAGCGGGACGATGAGCGGCGCGGCGGCACGACCCACCTGACGGTGGTCGACGAGGACCGCAACGCGGTGGCGATGACCCTCACGCTGGGTCCCGACTTCGGCTCCATGCACATCGTCCCGGGGACCGGGATCATCCTCAACAACGAAGGCGTGTTCTTCGATCTCGACCCGCCCGGCGGCCCCAACTTCCCCGCCGGGGGGAAACGGGTCCAGCACGACATGAGCCCGACCCTGGTGTTCAAGGACGATGCGCTCTTTCTCGCGCTGGGCACTCCGGGCGCGCAAGGCATCACCCAGACCATTCCCCAGGTCATATCGAAGGTCATCGACCACGGCCTCGGTCTCCAGGCCGCGATCGAGTCGGACCGCTATCGCTACTTCGGGGCGGGACGGGTGTGCCTGGGGGATGGTGTTCCGCTCGCGATCCGGGACCGGCTGCGGGACGCGGGCCACGAGCTTCTCCCGCCCGGCGCACCGCCGATCTGGGCCGGCGGGTTCCACGCCGTCGCGATCGATCCCGATACCGGAACCCTGAGCGGAGGCGCGGACCCGCGCCGCGGCGGCCTCGCGGTGGCGTACTAGCGCGCCTAGAGCGAAGTCGCGCGCGAGCGCCGCGGCGGGATGCCCGGTGTCATGCGAAGCGTCGAAGAGACCTGCCGGTCGGGCCCCGGTTCCCGGCCATGTCTGGCCGGGATATATCTCGCCCTCCGCGCGCCGTTCCGGTTTCGGGTCCGGAAACGCGGGGATCGCCGCGTTTCCGGACGAGAACGTATCGGGCGGCCGCGGCGGGGCGCCGGATTCATCTCTGCATGCGGGGGTTGAGCACATCGCGCAGTTGATCTCCGACCAGGTTGATGCTGGCGATGGTGATAAGCAAGGCGATGCCGGGAAAGAAGCTGATCCAGTAGCGGCCGCTCAGGAGGTAGCCGTAACCGTTGGCGATCAGCAGCCCGAGGGAGGGCTCCGTTATCGGCATGCCGACCCCGAGGAAGGAGAGCGTCGCTTCCAGGGCGATGGCGTGGGCAATCTCGACGGTGGCGATCACGATGAGAGGCGGGAGGCAATTGGGCAGCACGTGGTGCAGGACGATGCGTGCGGCACCGAGCGACAGGCACCGGGCGCTCTCGACGTACTCCTTGCGAAGCTCCACCAACGCCGCGCCCCGCGCCACCCGCGCGTAGTAGACCCATTGCGAGGCGATGAGGGCGATGATGACCTTGTCGACGCCCCGGCCGAGGATCGCGAGCAGGATCAGCGCGATCAGGATGGCCGGAAATCCGAGCTGCACGTCCACTATCCGCATGATCAGGGTATCGAAGCGTCCTCCCAGATAGGCGGCGCTCAAGCCCGCGAACATGCCGATCAGCATGGCGGCGACCCCGCTCAATGCGCCCACCCCGAGGCTGATGCGCAGTCCGTACAGGATCGCGCTCACCATGTCCCGGCCCTGGTCGTCCGTGCCGAGCAGATAGACCGCCCCGGAAGCGCTCTCGGAGCCGGGCGGCATCGTCCCGTCGAGGATGTCGATCTGGGCGAGGTCGTAGGGGTCCTGGATCGCGATCAGCGGCGCCAGGAGCGCGGCCGTGACCACGCCGGCGAACACGATGAGCGCGAGCACCGCGATCCGGTTCTCGCAGAAGCTCGACGCGAAACGGTGCAGCGGTGTCTCGTCGCCGGTCTCCGGCCTCCCCGATTCCGCGAGGTCCGGGACGGATGCGCTCATTCACCCGACCCGGCCAGGCGTACCCGGGGGTCCACGATCGAGTACAGGACGTCGACCGTGAAGTTGATGACGATGAAGATCAGGACCGTAACCATCAGATAGGCCACGATGACCGGACGGTCGAGCAGGCCGATGGCGTCGATGATCAGCTTGCCCATGCCGGGCCAGGCGAACACCGTCTCGGTGACTACCGCAAAGGCCAGGATGAGCCCGAACTCGAGTCCCAGCACCGTGATGATCGGGATCAGGATGTTCTTCAGGACGTGGACGAAGAGGATCCGCCGGGTCGATACCCCCTTGGCGCGGGCGAACTTCACGTAATCGAGGGACAGGGTCTCGATCATCCCCGCCCGGATGAGGCGGATGAGCAGCGCCATCGCGAAGATGCCGAGATTCAGCGCCGGGAGAATGAGGTGCTTGATCCCGTCCCAGGTCAGGATGCTCAGGCCCACGCCCAGCACTTCCACCGTCTCGCCACGCCCGATGGTCGGCAGCCAGCCGAGCAGGATCGAGAACACCATGATCAACATCAGCCCGACCCAGAAGCTCGGCAGACTGAAGCCGAGGATGGATCCGGCCATGATCGCCCGGCCGGCGATGGACTTCGGTCGGAGGCCCGCCCACACGCCGAGGGGAAGACTGACCACGGTGGCGATGAACAGCGCCGCGAATGCGAGCTCGAGGGTTGCCGGCAGGCGCTGGAGGATCAGCTTGATCGCCGGCTCGTTGTAGATGAAGGAATGACCGAAATCGCCTCGCAGGACGGCGCCGAGATAGACGAAGTACTGCTCCCAGAGGGGCCGGTCCAGGCCGAGGTTGCGGGTGATCTGCTCGATCTCGGCCTGGGTCGCCCTCGAGTCGATCAGCAGGTCGAGGGGGTTGCCGATCGCGTACACCCCCGCGAACACCAGCACGGACACGATGAAGAGCACGACCGCGCTCTGCATCAGTCTCCGGATCACGAATACCGTCACGGCGCTCGGATCCTCGAAGCGGACGCCGCGGAGGTCTTCGCCGACGTCTTGTGCGTTTCGAGGCGGGGGGCGCCGCGGGGCCGCCGCCCGCCTCGAAACGGCCGGTCTATTGAACGGGTCGGGCGTTCATCGCCAGGGTCGATTCATCCGCCCGCGGGGTGAAATCGAGGCCCTGGCGCGCCGCGGCGATGGTGAACTGCACGTGCATCGGGATCAGCGCGACATCGTCCATCGCGATCGCGAGCGCCGCCTGCTCGAGCCGCTCGCGGGCCGCGTCGTCGACGGTCGACACCGCTTCCTCGATCGCCGCGTCGTAATCGGGATTGGCGTAGCCCGCGCGGTTGTACGCGCCGCTGCCCTTGTCCTCGTCGTAGCTGTGCAGCAGTCCGATGTGGCCTGAAGCCGGGTAGGGGCTGTTGCCCCAACCCAGGAGGCCGAAGCTGAACTCGACGTTCGGCACCCTGACCTTGGAGAAGTACACGGACTTCGGCATGGTATCGACCTCGATGTCGAGGCCGATGCGGGCCAGCATCTGACCGACGGCCTGGCAGATCCTGCTGTCGTTGACGTAGCGATCGTTCGGCCCGTGGATCGTCAGACCGAAGCCGTCGGGATAGCCCGCGTCCGCCAGCAGCTTCTTCGCGGCTTCCGGATCGTAGGTCTCGACGCCGAGCTCCGGGTTGTAGCCGAACCACCCTTCCGGGACGGTCTGACCGGCCGGCGCCGCCAGCCCCTCCATGACCTTGGAGGCGATGGCGTCGCGGTTGATCGCCATGGAGAGCGCCTTGCGCACCCGCCGGTCCCGCAGGGGGTTCTCCCCGAGGGGGTTGCCTTCCCCGTCGGTCAGATAGGGGGAGGTGTCGTGCCTGACGTTGGGAAAGAAGTAGATGATCCGGTCCGAGGGCCGCTTGAACACGTTGACGTCCGGGTTTGCCTCCAGGTGCCCGACCTCGGTCGGCGGCACGAAGTCGATCATGTCCACGTCGCCGCCCAGCAGGGCCGCGACCCGCGCCGCGTCGTCGCTGATGATCCTGAACGTGACCCGGTCCCAGGCCGGCCTGTCGCCCCAGTAGTCGTCGTGGCGTTCGAGCACCAGACGTTCGCCGTGAACATGCTCTGCCACCTTGTAGGGTCCGGTCCCGATCGCGGCCCGACCGGAGTTGAAGTCCTCCGTCGTAGCCCCCTCGGCGGCCTTCTTCGAGACGATGATCACCTCGGTGAAGTCGTCGGGCAGGTAGGGGTTCACCCCGTCGGTGGTGAATCGGATGGTGTGGGGATCGACGATCTCCATGCCGGTGATGGTGCGGATGGTGCCGGTATAGGGGTTCGGGTTGTTCGGAACGTTCGGAATGCGCTCGATGGAGAAGACGACGTCCTCGGCGGTGAACTCCGACCCGTCATGGAACTTCACCCCCTCGCGCAGCTTGAACTCCCAGGTGGTGTCGTCGATCGCCTGCCAGGAAGTCGCCAGATCGGGCACTCGCCGTGCGTTCTCGTCCCGCGCGACGAGCAGGCCGTAGATGTGGGAGTTGTAGGCGATGTTGCTGGTCAGGAACAGGAAGTGCGGATCGATGGTCGGCGTCGCTCGGGCGCCGATGGTCAGCTCGGCTGCGCTCGCGCCGCCCGAGATGAGGACCCCGGCGAGAAGCGCCGCGCCAATTCGCAACCCTCGTTTGAACATGGTCGATCTCCTTCGCGGTTGAAGAATGTCCGGGGCTTCCCGGGTGGCGTTCGAGACACGGGTCGAAGGGATCGACCACCGGCACCGGTCCGCCTCCGAGGTGCTCGCCGCCGCATGTAAGCACACCCCGGGACGGGCGTCCATGCCGGCCCCTGTTTCTCCCCGACCTCCGGCTGCGGACGCCGAACCGCTCGCCGGGACGAAGCGCCCCCTGGCGCTTCGCCCCGTTTCCGGCTCGCCCGCACCCGTCGCTCGGTCCGTGCACCCGCCCACTGCGGCGTCTCGACGCCCGCAGCTCACGAAGTTCGGTGAGAAGTGCGGGCCAAGCCCAGCCAGCCGGCAGGGCTCTCCAGAAGTCGGCCTGACGGCTTCAGACACCGAAGTTTCGGGATTCGTTGACCGAAATGGATTCCCGCTGACCAAGGGAATGACATCATCTGCGCAAGACACGTCACGCCCACGGTAGCCGCCACCCCCCCATAACCGTCATTCCCGCGGAAGCGGGAATCCATAGCCTGATTCCAGTATTTCGAAACCCGAAACTCGACTTCCGAATGGTCCTGCGCCGGCCGGCTCTGCCTGCGCTCGGCGGGCTACCCTCCCTGAGCGCCGCCGGCCGCACGGCCCCGAGGATACGATGGAGCTGCCTCCTCTCGAACCCGTACCGTACTCCGCCGGCGCCGGCGGACGATGCGGGCCACCGCCTCCGTGCGTTCGGTCCGGCTCCGGCCCATCCGGACCGGCTCCACCGCGTCGCACACGTCGGCCGGCGTGAGCCCCTCCAGGACTTCCGACGCTTCGAGGGGCAGGGGAGCTTCGCCCGGCTTCAGGGCGAAGAAGTCGGCTCGCAGCTCCCGCGAATCCCGGCTGCCCCGCAGCCGCCACAGCTCGCGCACCCCCATGTCGCGATAGCGCTCGATCTTTCCCTCGTCGGCACTCGTGATCTCGACCTCGACCACCAGGTCGGGGCCGGTATGCTCCAGGAAGGCGTCGGCGGCGGCTTGCCCTTCCGCCAGCGCCAGGCGGAACCTCTCCGCGCGCTCGCCGACGTAGAACGCACAGTCGGGCTCCAACCCGGTGCCCGGGGGCTCGTCGCCACGGCGGAGGCGGGTGGAGAGAAGTCCCTGAGAGGTCCGGCCGAGCACGTCCGCGGCGACGTCCACGATGTCGTCGAGGATGTGCGTCAGGTTTTCGTGGAGGTGAGAAGGGATCATCAACGTGATGAGGCCGCGCACCGGGTCGAGGCAGACCCGACGGAAATGCCGGTTCCAGTCGATGGGGGCGAGCTGCGCGACGGTGTCCGCGTCGGCGCGCAGGACATGTACGGACGAGCCGAGGGGGCCGGTGAGGGTAGTGGTGGGGTGCCTCATGCCGCGTGTACCTCCCGCGTGTTTCCGCAGGCCGATCCGGTGCGCCGCGTCCGCGGGGAGTATACGCGCCGTGTTCTCCGGCAGGTGGAGGGCGGAAGGTCCCCGAGGGGCGACCGGGACCGGTACGCGACGGCGGCGTCCCGACCGGAGCGCCGCCTACCCGGTCGGGTCATCTCCGAGGTCGCCCCAGAGCATTTGCGCCGCACTCAGGGCTACCACCGAGGCGGTCTCGGTGCGCAGGGTCCGCGGGCCGAGCGATACCGCCTCGAAGCCGCGCTCCCGCGCGGCGGTGATCTCGTGGGGTTCGAAGCCGCCCTCCGGTCCCACGAGCACGACGAGCGGCGCGCCGGGCCGGGGCAGGGCGGCGAGACTCCGGGGCGCCTCCGGGGTGGCGACGAGCCTGGTCGAGGAAGGCGGGAGCCGGTCCAGCCACTCGCGCAGGGGAAGCGGGTCGTGGACCGGGGGAAGGAGGGCCCGGCCGCACTGTTCGCAGGCGCTCGCCACGATCCCCCGCCAGTGCCGCCGGCGCCGCTCGGCCCGCTCGGGATCGGGGCGCACGACGCTCCGCTCGGTGATCAGGGGCTGGATCCACCGGACCCCGAGCTCCACCGCCTTCTGGATCGTGTAGTCCATCTTCGCGCCGCGGGAGAGTCCCTGGGCGAGCCCGATCTCGAGCCGGGACTCGGTCACGACGGGACGCTGCGCGCCAACGCGCGCCCGCGCGCCGCCGCCGCCCGGCATCAGGGTGGCTTCGAACTCGCCGCCATCGCCGTCGAAGAGGCGCAGACGTGCCCCGGCCGGCAAGCGCAGCACCCTGCGCAGGTGCCGCGCGGCATCGGGGGGCAGGGTCACCTCGACGCCGCTTTCGAGCGCGAGGTCAATGTAGATTCGAGGTACGCGCACCCTGTGCTCGGTCCTTCCAGCGGCTCCCTTGCCCCGCGTGCCCCAGCGGGCGCTCCACCGCACGGCGGCCCGTTCCGGCGGCCGCCCCGACCTTCACCGCTCAGTCCGGCACCCGCCGCGATCCTCGAACGCCGTCCGAACCGTGTCTCGGAGTGTGGTGTCCAGGAAACAAGTATCCGAAACACCGGTGCCTTCATGGAGACTGGAGTGCCGTACTTCACCCGTCATTCCCGCGCCCTCTCCCGTCATTCGCGCGAAAGCTTGCCCTCGACCCCGATCGGGGGCGGGAATCCAGAGCCTCCCTGGACCGACTCCGGGTGGTCTCGCACCGGTTTCGCGGCCTTGGCCCCCCGCTTCCCGATCGGGTCGGGGACGAGCTTCGCGGGGGTGACGGCTGGGAAAACCCGATCTTGTACCTGCGTGTCTCCGGGATACGACACTAGTGGGCCGGCGCGTTGCCGAGATCCGCGTTCGCGCGTCTGATGTGCACGAGGAGCGCGTGGTGGGCGGCGAGATCTTCCCGTTGCAGCGCCGCGACCGATCGACGGAAAGCGCGCACCTGCGCATCGTGCTCCGCCAGGAGCTGTTCCAGCCGGCGGCCTTCGGCGAGCGTGCGTCGCCCACCGTACCGGTACCTCGTCTCCAGCTCCTGGAGAAAGGAGAAGTGGGCGTCCTTGGTCTCGAGCATCGCCTCGTAGGCCCGCCAGGCGGGGAGCGCCGCGTCGGGCAGGGGATCGAGCTCCGTCACCGGGGCCGCCGCGCCGCTGCACCGGGCGGGAAAGGGACCGCTTCGCTCAAGTGCCGCTCTCCCTCGCCTTTCCGCCTCGACACCGGGGAGAGCCGGGGGCGCCGGCATCCGCCTCCCGCCAATCCGCTTCGGTGTAGGTGTGCAGGGCGAGGGCGTGCACGCCGCCGCGGAGCTCGTCGGCGAGGAGCCGGTACACCTCGCGATGGCGAGCGACGAGGTTCCGGCCCTCGAAGCTCGGCGACACCACCACCACCTTGAAGTGCGACTCCGACCCCGCCGGCACGTTGTGCTGGCCGCTCTCGTTCTCCACCTCGAGGTGGACCACCTCGAGTCCCTCGCGGAGCTTGCGCTCCATTGTCTCCAGGACGTTCATGGACGGAGATCCTGCAATCGCTCGTACCGGGGCATGATAGCGAATCGCGTCTCCCCGGACCGACGGCGCGGACTCACCGGGTCCAGGCCGGACCGCCCAGAGGAAGACGCAGCGCGAGTCGCTCGACGGCGGCGGCGCCGGCCGCCATGAGCTTTTCGCCCAGGCTCTTCTTGACGATGTAGCGCAGCTCGTAGAGGTCGGCGTTCTCTCTCGCCGCGAGCAGGTAGTCGTCGCTCGTGGTGAGCTCGTCGCAGAGACCGAGCGCCAGCGCCCGTTTTCCGTACCAGTGTTCCCCGGTGGCGACGCGCTCGATGGGAAGGTCGGGCCGGTACTCGGACACGAACTCCTTGAAGAGGGTATGCGTGTCGTCGACCTGGGCCTGGGCGGCGGCGCGCTCCGCCTCGGTGTTGCGGCCGAAGACGGTGAGGGTGCGCTTGAACTCTCCCCCCTTGATCTGCTCGAAGTCGACGCCCCCGGAGTCGAGCATCCGGCGGAAGTTGGGAAGCTGCAGGAGCACCCCGATGGAGCCCAGGACCGCAAAGGGTGCGGCGAGCACGCGATCCGCGACGCAGGCCATCATGTAGCCACCGCTCGCCGCGACCTTGTCGACAGCGACGGTCAGGGGGATGGAACGCGCGCGCAGGCGCAGCAACTGCGACGCCGCGAGGCCGTGCTCGTGGACCAGTCCCCCGGAGTTCTCCAGCCGGAGCAGCACCTCGTCGCCCCGCTTCGCGGTGGAGAGCACCGCGGTCACTTCGTGCCGGAGGGAAGCTACCGCGGAAGCCCTGATGTCGCCACGGAAGTTCAGCACGAATATGCGCTTGCGCTCGGCGGGCGGGCGGGACTTGGTGCGTGCCTTCTCCGTCTTCTTCCTCGCCTTCTCCTCGGCTTTGAAGCGTTTGGCGGGCAGGACCCCGTGCCGGACGCTGCGCTCGAGGTCCTCGATGGCGCGATTGATGCACCGCACCTCCAGATGCTCCGCGCTGCTCTCGCGCCGGGCGAGGGCCGCGATCAGCCCGATGAGCGCCCCGATGCCCACCACCACGGTGAGCGTCTCGGCGAGAAAGAGCCCGTACTCCAGCAACGTGTCCGTCATGATCGACTCCTGCGGAAACAACACGAGGCCGCCGATCATGCCATCACCGCCGCCGCGGGCGGGGCGTCTCGACGCCCGCAACAGGAGGTCGGTGAGCAATGCGGGTCAGGCCGGCCGGCGATCCGCTGCGCCCGAGGGGCGCTCTCCGATCGGCACCACCCCCGCGGGCAGGCTCAGGGCGATCCGCTGCGCCCGAGGGGCGCTCCCCAAAGCTCTTCAAAACCCGCATGGACGAGCCGGCCACCCTGTCGCATGAAAAGGTCCGGTGTCGCGGAGGCGGTTCTCCCGGGTGCGCGGTACATCGCCCGTCCCGAGTCTGTTTTCACAGCAAAGTCGGCATGACGGTTTCAGACCTCGTGTTTCGGGGTTCGTTGACCGGAATGGATTCCCGCTTTCGCGGGAATGACGGAAACCACACCGGGCCTCATCCCGCGTCATTCCCGCGCCCCTTCCCGTCATTCCCGTGCCCCTCCCGTCATTCCC
>CAYFYD010000001.1:0-32310 GCA_964347195.1 uncultured Ectothiorhodospiraceae bacterium | reverse complement strand
GGCCGGCCTCCGGGGCCGGCCGCCGCGCCTCGAGTGATACGAAGGGAAGGACCGCCGATGACGGCGACGCCCCACCCGGAAAACGTGAGCATGCGCGTGGGGGGCGTGTACTTCGAGGCCGCCCGGGGCGCCATGGACGTCATCGGTGCGGCGGCACCGCTGGTGCTCGAGTCCATCCGCAGCATGGAGATGCCGCGGGACTGTTTCACGCTCTGCGACATGGGCTGCGCCGACGGCGCGACATCGCTCGCGATGATTCGAGCGGCCATCGAAGCCGTCCGTGCACGGGCCCCGTCGCTGCCGGTGTGTGTCGTGCACGCCGATCAGCCGCTCAACGACTACAACGCCCTGATGCGGACGGTGCACGGCCTCACCGGAGTCGAGAGCTTCGTGTCCGCGTTCGACGAGGTGTATCCGCTCGCGAGCGCCTCCTCTTTCTTTCGCCGGATCCTGCCCCCGCGGAGCCTCCACCTGGGATTCTCCGCCTGCGCCATGCACTGGCTGAGCACCAAGCCCTGCAACCTGACGGACCACGTGCATCCGGCAGGAGCCGAGGGCGCCGAGCTCGCCGCCTATCGGGAGCGGGCGCGTCTGGACTGGGAGACCCTCCTGGCGAAGCGGGCGTCGGAGCTCGTGCCGGGCGGCCGCCTCGTCCTCGCTCCCTTCGCCCGGGACGCCGAGGGGCGATACTTCGGACGCACTCGCGGTGTGAGCGTGTTCGAGACCGTCAACGACACTTGGCGCTCCTTCGTCGAAGACGGCACCGTGACGCGCGAGGAGTACTCGCGCATGAACCACGTGCAGTACTACCGCTCGGAGGAGGAGTGGCGCGCACCCTTCGACGACCCTCATGGACCCGTGTCGCGATCGGGACTGCGCCTGCTCTCGCTGGAGACCTCGGTGCTGCGGTGTCCGCTCGCCGCCGGCTTCGAAGTCCACCGCGACCCGGAGCGCTTGGCCGCGGACTACATTCCCGCCGTGCGCTACTGGAGCGAGAGCATCTACGCAGGCGCCCTCTCCGGTGAACGTCCCCACGAAGAGCGCCGGGAGATCCTCGAGCGCTTCTACGCCGCATACCGCGAGCGGGTCAGGAGACATCCTGGCGACCACGCCATGGACCACGTCAACGCCTATATGGTGATCGCGAAGGAGTGAGGCAGGGAAGCCGCCGCAGGGCCGCGGAGCTTCGAGCGGCAGGTGGATAGTGCGGGCGCACGGCTCCTGGGGGCGGGTATGTACCCCGACCTTCCGTGTATCCGGTCCGTAGCTCTCCAGGAAAAGGGTAGCTTCTGCGCCGTCGCCATCACGTTCTTCCAACCGTTCGGGTGGTGGGTGGAACGAGGGCCTCAGGCCCAATGGCGACACCTTACTATCTGATTCGGGCGGGACGACGCGACGCGGCCGAAACCACTCTCGGGCTTCCGGGCCCGACCCGGTGTACGGCTCAAATGCCCATCAGACGCCAGTAGGCGTTTTGATTCTCACACCCGAAGCGCCTTCGAACGATCAACGTCATCGAATCGGCCTCGCCACGATCCGCCACCGGAGCTCGCGAGCCGAAGGCTTCGTCACGCGCCAGACCATGCTGAAGCTCAGGTTCCAACGGCAGGTTGGCATCGGGCGGCGTCGAGAAGCTCGGATCAGTCCGGCCGGACCAGGGCACAGTCCCAAATCGGGGGGAGGCTTCGATCGCTTACCTCGACGTCCATCTGCGTCGCGCAGCCGGGACAGGAAAAGGCTCGGCCGACGATGTCGTCTTCGACGTACTCGGACGGATCCCGATTCAGCGGCGACAGCTCCGTGATCGGAAAATCCCGCACCGCGAGGTGCAGCTTGTAGTTCTCTCCATCGTCGCAGAGGTGGTGACCGCACTTGATGCACACGTAGCGGCCCTTTCGGACGGCCACGTACTCGCTGATCGCGGTGCCGCATTCGCCTGAGTGCTGGGCACGGATGTCCAACACCGCGTTGCGGGGCGCGGCGCCACCGAGGCGTTCTCGCCGTATCGCATCCTTGCGCAACGCGGTCGCTACCGGATCTACCTCGCCCGTCTCGGGGTCGAGGACGACCCCGTAGACTGCCCGGGCCGCGTGCCGAGAGACGGCGTTTCGGCGAAGGTCTGCCACCACCGCTTCGCCGGGCCGGTCGATAGGGTCTCCATAGCCCGCGCCGCCGTAGAAGGTGATCTCGTACACGTCGTCCCGGCCCTGCCGCGTCTCGGATTTGGGCCCGAGCAGCTCGACTTGGCCGCTCAGCTCCTCCAGCCGGGTGGGCACACGGCCTCGGGCGAGCAGCGCATTGACGTCCGAGTCGCGGAGCATCAGGTAGCGGCAGGCGCTGCCGGGGCAGCCGCCACTGAGCCCGCCATGCCCGGGGAAAGCTACGCAGGCCGCCGCCGACACGTGTACGACTTCCTCGCAAGTGCCGTGCAGGACGAAGGCGAAGTTCCCGCCGAGGCCGCCGCGCCACCGCCCGGCCCCGCCGGTATCGGCCACCTCGCGCCGATAGAGCACCAGCATCGGCCACACCAGCTCGGTCGTCTCGACGTTGGCGTTGCGGGCCGCGGGAATCGCGTAGGGGCCGGCGGTGTTGACGCCGTCCGCCCAACTGCGCGCCCCGAAGCCCATCGCGGTCGCTTCCTGAAGCTGGGTCACGAAGGCCCGACCGTGCCGGTCGCGGCCCATGACCTGCATCGCCGGCCAGGAACCCCCGCCGCCCGCGAGCACGCGGCGACGGTGCTCGGGGTGTGCACACAACATCTTGGCAACGGTGGCCTGGGCGCAATTGTGAACCGCGCAGATGGCGGAGGTCGAAGCGATGCTGCAGGCGGCCGGATACTTCGCGTTGATCAGCGTGCCGCGGGGGTTGGTCAGCCTGACCAGGCGCCTGATGGCACCGGACGCCCAGGTCTGGTCGCCGGCGAGCATGGGAAGCAGCGCGGCCATGACTCCGGCCGTTGCCGAGCCGGAAGCGCCGTTGATCATGCCGACCTGCGGATCGGTGCCGGTGAAGTCGAAGTGCAGCTCGGAGTCCCGCTTGCTCATGGCACAGCGGACCTGGTACACCCCTCGATCTCCGGCGCCGGCGACTTCGATGTTGTCGACGTGCCGCCAAGTCCCGTCCGGCAACTCTCCGAGTCGATCGCGGAGTGCCTTCTCGGTGCGGTCCATCACCGCCTTCATCACCGCCTTGACGGCGTCGGCTCCGAACTTTCCGGTGAGGGCGCACAGGCGGGACTGCGCGACGTTGTTCGCCGCGATCTGGGCACGAAGATCGAGCGCGAGCATGGCGGGCTGGCGGGAACGTCGGAGGTAGAGGTCCTCGATGTCGCTCTGAAGGACTCCGTCGCGAATGAGCTTCACGGGTGGCAGCGGTGGACCCTCGCCGAAGACGTCTTCGGCTCCGATGGCGAAACTTCCCGGGCTCGGCCCGCCGACGTCCACTTGATGAATGGTCGTTCCGGTCCAGGCAAAGAGCTCGCCATTCAAAAAGAGCGGTGCGTAGATTGCGACATCGTTCTGGTGGGCCGCTCCCACCCACGGGTCGTTGCAGAGAAACATGTCATTGCCGGCGATTCCCGGATTGTCGGCCCGGTGAATCAGGGTCCAGGCGATGATGTCCTCCAGCACCACGGCATGGTTGAGGACATAGGGGCCCATGTAGACCCCGGCGCCGTTCTCGTCGGCGATCATCGTGGCGAAGTCTGCGGCTTCGGTCGCTACCGGCGAGCCCGATACCTTGCGCAGGGTAGCGCCCATCTCGTCGCAGATTTGCCACAGTCGGTGACTGACCACCTCGAAGGTGACCAGATCGACGGGCAGCTCGGGATCCACGCGGTGCAGGGCGAGCGCGGGGGAGGGGCGCAATCCGTGGGCAGCGTCCCCGGGAGAGTAGAAACGCTCCGCGCCGGCCACCCAGGACATCGTCTATCCTTCTCCCCGCCGCGCGCCACCGCCACCGTCCGAGGACATGACGAACGTACCCGTAGGGTCGCGGGTGCAGGTCCAGCCCGGCGACACCAGGGCGGTCGTCGTGTTCAGGTCGAGCGCGGCCGGTCCCGAAACCGTCTGCCCGGGCGACAGGGAATCGCCGTGCAGCACCGGAGTCGAAAGGAAGCGCCCTTCCGTGGGCCAGTACATCTCGCGTTCCCGGCCGCACGGCAGGGTCGCCGGGCATGGTCGCAAGGCGATCCCGACTTCCGGAACATTCCGGCGGCCGACTGCCTCGATGCGAAAGGCTGCGACTTCGACCCGGCCTTCGCTCCACAGAGAACCGGCGCCGAAGGCAGAGAGATAGAGCTTCTCGAAGTCGGCGACGATTTCATCCGGGTCGGAGTTTCGGAGCGGCCCCGCCCTGACCGGAACCGCGATCTCCGAGAACTGGCCCTGGTAGCGCATCTCGAGTATGCGATGGATCCTGCGCTCCGACTCGGGGATGCCGTCCCGGGAAAGCTGCCGCTTCGCCCGGTCCTCGACCGCGGCGAAAGTGCGCTCCAGTTCCGCGGCGTCGAAAGGAGCGGCCAGCACCCGCGACGTCTCGTAGACGTGCAGCAGATCCGAGACCGCGATGCCGTAGGCGCTGAAAACCGAAGAGATCTGGCCGAGTGGGACGACGATCGATTCCACGTCGAGGTCCAGGCCGAAAAAGGGCGCATGCAGCGGTCCCAGGCCGCCATAGGCATAGAGCGCGAAGTCGCGCGGATCGAAGCCACGCTCGACCGTTACCTTGCGGATCAGATCGCCCATTCTCGCGTTCGCGATGGTGAAGGCGGCCGCCGCGGCCGCCTCGACCGAGAGCCCCAGTGGCTTTGCGACATGCTCGGCCACCGCCGAGCGCGCGCGCGCTGCGTCGAGCGCCATACGGCCTCCGACGAAACGGGCGGGATCGATGTACCCGAGCACGACATCGACATCCGTCAAGGTCGGCCGTTCGGCGCCTCGCGCGTAGCAGGCGGGCCCGGGGTCCGCGCCGGCGCTCTCCGGGCCGATGTTCAGACGACCGTCCACCGCGCTCACCAGACTGCCGCCGCCCGCCCCGATCGAGACGATGTCGATGGAGGGCAGGAACATGACGTGCTGGTCGATGGTGGTGGTGGTGCGGAGCAGAGGGCGGCCGTCCAGAACGAGACCGACGTCGAAGCTCGTGCCCCCCATGTCGGCGCAGACGATGTGGGGGTGTCCCATCTGCTCGCCGACCCGCCTTGCCCCTATCACCCCGCCCGCCGGCCCCGAGAACAACGTGGTGATGGCGTGCTCGCGGGTATAGGCTCCGGTGCCGACGCCACCGGTCGAGTGCATCACCAGCATCGGCGCCGACAGCTCTCGGCGGGCGAGGCCGTCCTCGATCCCGTCCAGAAAGCGGGTCACGACGGGAGAGACGTAGGCATTGGCCACCGTCGAGACGCTCCGTTCGTACTCTCCGAGCTTGGGCACGACGTCGCTCGACAGGATGACGTCGAGGCCCGGACACGCTGCTCTTGCGATCTCCCGGACACGGCGCTCGTGGTGCGGGTTGACGAAGCTCCAGAGAAACGAGACGGCTACGACCTCCACGCCGGCCGCCAGGAGCGATCGTATCGACTCGGTCGTCTGGGTCTCATCGAGCGGGACGATGACCTCTCCCCGAGCGTCGATCCGCTCGACGATCTCACGGACCAGCGCCCGGGGAACGACGGGTGCCGGCTTGTCGGTGTCGGCGTAGCTCTGCATTTCGGTCGAGGCGAGGCCCGCGACTCGGCCGAACACCCGCATCATCTCGAGCGTGTCGCCGTGTCCGGCGGTGGTCAGGAGTCCGACTCTGGCTCCCGACCGGGTCAGGAAAGCGTTTGTCGCGATCGTGGTTCCCAGGCTGAGCGAAGCGATGCCCTTGCCCTGCCCGACTTCGCTCCGGTCCAGAGCGGCGAGAACGCCTTGGGCGAAGTCGCAGGGCGTCGAGGGAACCTTGCGCACTTCGGCTGTCCCGTCACCCCGGATCTCGACGAGATCGGTGAACGTGCCCCCGGTGTCGATACCGATCGTTTTCATCCCTCGCTCGCGCCCATCGCGCGAGCCGCTCTCGGGCACCCGGGCGGGTCCGGGTCTCGCCGGTGGACCGGCTCGCAACTTCTTCAGCTCGGCCTTGGCCTGGAGTCGCAGGCCTTCTTCAGGCCACGCTCCAGCCCTCCGATGACCTCATCGACCTGCTGCTCCGTGATGACGAGCGGCGGTGCGATGACGACGCTGCGGTTGCCGGGCAGGGCGCGGATGATCAGCCCTTCCTCGTAGCACTGCCGCATGATGCGGACCGGGATGCCCAGGGTCGGGTCGGCCGCGACGAGCGCTTCATCCGGCTCGACCATCTCGATGCCCGCCATCAGGCCGATCCCTCTTATCTCCCGGACCAGCTCGTGGGTGCCGATGACCTCGCGCAGCCCCTTCTGGAGGTAGGCGCCGACCCGAGCGGCATTCTCGACCAGGTTCTCGCGTTCGATGATGTCGAGGCTGGCCAGCGCGGCCGCCGCGGCAACGGGATGCCCGCTGTTCGTGTAGCCGTGCTCGAAGGCCCCGAAGCGGGGCGAGGCGTCCCGCAGGACCTTCCACACTTTCTCCGATACGACCGCGGCGGACATGGGTACGTAGCCGCTGGTCAAGCCCTTGGACAAGGTCATGAGGTCCGGTTCCAGCCCGTAGAGCTCGGAGGCGAACATGGCGCCGACCCGACCGAAGCCGTTCACCACCTCGTCGGCGATGAACAGAACGTCGTGCTCGCGCAGCACCCGGCCGATCTCCTCGAAGTAGCCTTCGGGCGGCACCAGCACGCCGCTCGAGGAGCCCATCACCGGTTCGCCGATGAAGGCCGCGACGGTATCAGGTCCCTCCGCTTCGATAAGGTCTTCGAGCTCGCGGGCCAGCGCCCGGGAGAAGTCCCGCTCCGACATGCCGGGTTCGGCCTTCCTGCCGTAGTCGGGTGCCGATGTCCAGATGACCTGAGGAAGAGGAAGGTCGAAGAGCCCATGCAGGGCGGGCAACCCGGTGACGCTGGCGGCGGCAAGCGTAGTACCGTGGTAGCCGCGCTCCCGGGCGATGATCTTCTTTTTCTTCGGCCGCCCGAGCACGTTGTTGTAGTACCAGCACAGCTTGATCTGCGTCTCGTTCGCATCCGATCCCGAAGTGCCGAACATGACCCGGCGCATGTCGCCCGGGGTGATGTCGACGATGCGGTCCGCGAGTCTCGCGGCCGGCTCGTTTCCGGTGCCCCAGAAGGTGTGAAAGTAGGACAGCTTCCGCGCCTGATCGTAGATGGCCCGGGCTATCTCCTCCCGTCCGTAGCCGACGTTCACGCATATCAATCCCGAAGTGGCGTCGATGCAGGTCTGTCCCCTTGCATCGGTGATGTGGATTCCGGAGCCACCTTCGATCATCCATGGCCTCCTGTGGCGGCTTGCCGTCACTGAGGTGAAGGGGTGGAGGTAGCTCTGTTCGTCGAGTTCCGCGGGATCCAGGTTGTGGTGGGTCTCGAATGTCATGACGGAGGCGTCCTCTCTATGGCATCGATGCGGGTGCCCCGGACGTGCCCGGATCGGGGCGATTCCCGGGGTGGGATGAAGAGCCGGCACTTCCCGGCGGCTTCCCGGTGCGGCGGGCGACGGTTGAACGCCCCGACGTCGCGCCTGAGGGCGGGGTGGGCGGAGAATGCCATCTGGTTCCCGGGAAAGACCGGCCGGGACGAAGAACCGGGCGGGGAGGACTCATGGTATCAGCATGCCGGACGCGCCGGCCGGCGGGCGGAACCGGTGCGGGCGCCCATCAGGAGTCCTCGCCCCAGAACAGGACGTTGAGGAATCGCTTCAGGGGCTCCGTCGCGGGAGCACGCAGGACCCGCTCCGGAGGTCCTTGCTCGACGACGACGCCCTGGTCGATGAATACTGCCCGGTTCGCGACCCGCCGGGCGAAGGTCATCTCGTGAGTCACGACGACCATGGTCATGCCCTCGAAGGCGAGCTCGCGCATGGTGTCGAGCACCTCGCCCTTCAACTCCGGATCCAGGGAGGAGGTCGGTTCGTCGAAGAGCATGATCTTCGGATTCAGCGCCAATGCGCGGGCGATGGCCACGCGCTGTTTCTCGCCGCCCGAGAGCTGGTTCGGATACTGATCGGCCCGGTGAGACAGGCCGACCTTGTCGAGCAGGGTGCTTGCAATCCCCCGCGCTTCGGCCTTGGTCATGCCCAGCACGATGTAGGGTCCGGCCATCACGTTCTCGACCGCCGTGCGGTGAGGAAACAGCTCGAAATGCTGGAAAACCATGCCTATCTTCCGGCGCAGCCGGGACAGGCTCACCCCGCCCGAGGTGATCTCTTCTCCGAGAACACGAACGCGCCCCGACGTCGGCCGCTCGAGCAGGTTGAGGCAGCGGAGCAGCGTGCTCTTGCCCGAGCCGCTGCGTCCGACGATGACCACCACTTCTCCTTCCGGGATCTCGAGGTCGATCCCCTTCAGCACTTCGACGGATCCGAAATGCTTGTGAAGGTCGTCGACCTCGATCGCGAAGGCGCCCGGGGCGGCTTCCGAGCGGGAGGTTGCCGTTTCGACGCCCGTGCTTTCCACTAGATCCGTACCGCTTGACGCGCATAGAGCCGGTTGGCCAGGTAGGAAAGCGGAATGTTGATGACCAGATAGAACAACGCGAGAACGAGCAACACCTCGACGTTCTTGAAGTTTCGCGCGGACACACTCTGACTCACGTTGAACAGCTCGGCGACGCCGATGATCGTCAGCAGGCTCGTGTCCTTGGTCAGATTCACGAGCATGTTGGTGATGGGCGGCAGCATGCGGCGGATCGCCTGAGGATAGATCACCCACTTCAGGACCTGGAGATGGGTCATGCCCATGGCCGCACCCGCCTCCCCCTGACCCCTCCCGAGGGACAGCACGCCGGCGCGAAAGATTTCGGAAAAGAATGCGCTGTAGTTCAGGCTCAGCGCGATCACGCCGGCTTCGAAGGCCGGCAGGCGCATACCGGTCGCGACGGGCAGGAGAAAGAAAATCAGCACAATCTGGAGCAGGGGCGGCGTCAGACGGAAGAGGTCCACCCAGACCCGCAGGGGCGCCGTCACATACCAGCGTCTGGACAGCAGACCCTGACCGATGCACAGGCCGAGCGCCAGCGACAGGACGGTCGAAAGCAGCAGGATCTTGATGCTGACCCAGGCCGCCATGCCGAAGAGCGGCATCTCGCTGCCGACCCAACTGAAGTCCCATTCGTAGCCGGCGTACATGGCGTCCCTCCGCTGATGACGGGAGTCCGATAGAAAGTCGCCCCGGCTCGGCCGAGCCCAGCCGGGGCGATTCGTGGCGTCGAGGGACTACTCGGTGGTGGCCGAGCCCATCGACACCGCCCAGTAGTTGATGCGGTTCTGGAGGCGACCGGAATCCAGCAAGTCGGCCACATAGGCGTTGATGCAGGCCTTCCAGCCCGGATCCCCCTTGGGCAGACCGAAGCCGATGTCGAAGGGGTAGAGCATCTTTTCCGGATCGGCGGGCGCCTCCCCGATGCGGCCTTCCTTGCCGATCGCGACGAGGTCGGGATACTCCTTCCGGAACACCGGGTAATAGTGCCCTTCATAGGCCGTGGAGTCGGCCTCGCCCGCCTTTATGAAGTCGTAGCCGACGAGAAAGATGCCGCGCTTGGGCACGAGGCGGATGGGCGCGTTGGGGGTGAGCTTCTCGGCCATTTCCACCTGGCCCCCGCCGATTTCGTGTATGAAGCGGTTGTCGGGCGAGTCGAGATCTTCGACGGTGTGGAACTTTGAATCCCGGAGCACGAAGAAGAGCTGTCCGGCGACGAAGTAGACGTCGCTGTAGTCGATCACCTTCATTCGCTGCTCGGTGATGAACAGCTCAGCCCCGATGATGTCCGCCTGACCGGTGGTCACCGCGGTCGGCAACAGGTTGTAGTCGTAGTCCTGGATGTCTACTTCGACCCCCAGCATGTGCGCCAGCTCGCGCGCATTGTCGACTTCGATGCCGCCGTAGGAGCCGTCCTGCTGCCTGAAGCCGAAGGGCGGGGCCAGGCCCAACGCCCAGTTGAGCGTGCCGCGTTCGAGAACTTCCTTGATTTTGGGGGATGCTTCCGCGGTGCATGCCGCCTTCATCACATCCGTGATCGGCTGCTCCGTCGACGGCCGCTCGAACTCGGCCGCTCCCGCCGAGAGTGTGCCCGCGGTGATGAGTGCCAGTATCGAGACCCAGGCTCGCCCGAGTCTCGAGATTCGGCTGGTCATGGTCTGCCTCCTCTTCGCTGGTCGTTGGGAGTGAAGCTTCAGACCGCCGCGACTCCCAGCCATCCCGGCGGCTCGCGCTGACGACTGCGCCCGGACCCTGCGCCGTCCCGCCCGCGGATAGCTCGAGCGGATCGACACGAGCCGCGGTCCGGTGCCGGTCGCGGTGTTCGGACCGACAGACGCTCACCCGGGGGTGAGACGGACAGCAGGATCGGAGCAGCCGGGCCGCATGGTAGCACGCGCGGTCTCGATGCCCGGCTTTCGGAAGGTCGCGAGAGACCGGACGGTGCCCGTGCTCTCCCGCCATCGCCGGCGCGGTTGACGAGGGTGGCCCGGTTGTCCTCCGAGCGCACCCGGACCGGAAAGGGCGCCTCCTCGTCCTCGGACGTGAGCGCCGAGGCCGTCCATGCCGCCCGGTAGTCGGCACTGCGCCGCAGGAAGGCCCGGGACCGGCCTCATGACTCGCCGCGGAAGGCCCGCACCGCGGCGAGGATCCCCCCGGTGTCCAGACCCGCGTCGTGGAGCATGTCTGCGCGCGAGCCCTGGTCGATGAAGCGGTCGGGGAGGGCGTGGTTCAGCACCGCCGCCGGCACGCCGTGGGCGAGCAGGACTTCGTTCACTGCGCTGCCCGCACCGCCCGCGAGCGCGTTCTCCTCCACCGTCACCAACCGCTCGTGAGCCGTCGCCATCTCCAGGACCATCTCCTCGTCCAGCGGCTTGACGAAGCGCATGTTCACGACGGTGGCATCGAGCTGCTCCGCCGCCTCGAGCGCGTACTGGAGCATCGGGCCGAAGGACAGGATCGCGATGTCGCGGCCGCGCCGGCGCAGCTCCGCCCGCCCGACCGGCAGCGCGCGCAGGTCCTCCTCGACCGGCACCCCGGGGCCGGTGCCGCGCGGGTAGCGCACCGCGCAGGGCCCGTCCAGGCCGAATCCGGTGTAGAGCATCCGCCGGGCCTCGTTCTCGTCCGCCGGCGCCATCAGCACCATCCCGGGCAGGCAGCGCAGGAAGGAGACGTCGAAGGCGCCGGCGTGAGTCGGCCCGTCTCCTCCCACCAGTCCCGCCCGGTCGACGGCGAAGAGCACCGGCAGGCCCTGGATCACCACGTCGTGCACGACCTGGTCGTAGGCCCGTTGCAGGAAGGTCGAGTAGATCGCGACCACGGGCTTGCGCCCCTCGCAGGCCATGCCCGCGGCCAGCGTCACGCTGTGCTGCTCCGCGATGCCGACATCGAAGTAGCGTTCCGGGTACTCGCGGGCGAAGCGCTCCATCTTCGAGCCCTCCCGCATCGCGGGGGTGATGCCCACCAGGCGCTCGTCGCGGGCCGCCATGTCGCATAGCCAGTCCCCGAAGACCTGGGAGTAGGTGGGGCCGCTCGACGCCTTCGCGGCCTGGATGCCGACCCCCGGGTCGAAGGGCGCGGCGACGCCGTGGTACTTGACGGGGTCCGCCTCGGCCGGCGGGTAGCCCTTGCCCTTGCGGGTGACGATGTGCAGGAGCTGGGGTCCCCGCAGCGCCTGCAGGTTGCGAAGCGTCGCCAGGAGCGCCGAGAGGTCGTGGCCGTCGATGGGTCCGATGTAGTTGAAGCCGAGCTCCTCGAAGAGGGTGCCCGGCACCACGAGCCCCTTGACGTGCTCTTCCGCGCGACGGGCGAGCTCCCGCACCGTGGGCATGCGCCGCAGCGCCTTCTTGCTGCCCTCGCGCACGCTCGTGTAGAGCTTGCCGGAGAGCACCTGGGCGAAGCGCCGGGTGAGCGCGCCGACGTTGGGAGAGATGGACATCTCGTTGTCGTTGAGAACGACCAGGAGGTCGGGATGGACGTCGCCGGCGTGGTTCAGCGCCTCGAAGGCCATGCCGCAGGTGAGTCCCCCGTCGCCGATGACCGCCACCACCCGGCGCGGCGCGCCGCCTTGCTTCGCTCCGATCGCCATGCCGAGTGCCGCGCCCACCGAAGTCCCGGCATGGCCGACCCCGAAGGTGTCGAAGGGGCTCTCGGAGCGCCGGGGGAAGGGCGCGAGGCCCTGCCACTTGCGCACCGTGTGCATCCGGTCGCGGCGTCCGCAGAGGATCTTGTGCGGGTAGGCCTGGTGACCGACGTCCCAGACGATACGGTCCTCGGGGGTGTCGTAGAGGTAGTGCAGGGCGACGGTCAGCTCGACCGCCCCGAGGCCGGCGGCGAAATGCCCGGTCGACCCCGATACGCTCTCGATCAGGAACTCCCGCAGCTCCCGCACCACTTCCGGCAGCTTCGACTCGGGCAGAGCGCGCAGGTCGACCGGGCTCCGTATCCGGGAGAGCAGGGGAAAAGGGTCGGACGGCATCGCTTCGAGCGCCTCGGAGACGAGCGTATCATCGGTGCTACCGACTCGTTTACATCGGACCCGTG
Source organism: uncultured Ectothiorhodospiraceae bacterium (assembly GCA_964347195.1). Classification (GTDB taxonomy): domain Bacteria; phylum Pseudomonadota; class Gammaproteobacteria; order HK1; family HK1; genus JAJEAD01. Next base: position 19,666 of record CAYFYD010000001.1, on the reverse strand, counting down.
ACCATGTCCAGGGAGTACGCACGACGGTCTTCCGGCCTCTTCGCGCCTCCGCCGCCCTCCGGACCCGCGCCCCGCGGTCATCCGAGCTCCCGCCTCGCGGCATCCGTGTTCGGTTTACGCTCATGGATTCCCGCCCCCGATCGGGGTCGAGGGCAAGCTTCCGCGGGAATGACGGCTCTTACGTCGGTGATGTCATTCCCGCGCCACCCTCCGTCATTCCCGCGCCACCCTCCGTCATTCCCGCGGAAGCGGGAATCCATGAGTTTTTCCACCCTTGCGTCGCATGAGCTCGTCAACCGATCACGGATGCGCCTCGCGGGGCCGTCCTTCCCTCTCGGCACCCGGTCCCGCGGACCCGCCGGGCGCGGGCGCCCGCGCTGAGCGCGTGCTCGAATGGCGCGCCTGGGCATCATCGGGGGCACCGGCCTGCTCGAGATGGAAGGGCTCGAGGTCGGGAAGCGGCGAGAAGACGCGACCCGCTGGGGGGCGCCCTCCGGCCCGGTGCTCGAGGGCGAGCTCGAGGGCCGCGCGGTCGCATTCCTCCATCGTCACGGCACGCCGTCGCGCATTCCCCCGCACCGGATCAACTACCGGGCGAACATCAGCGCGCTCACCGCGGCGGGCTGCGACCGCATCATCGCGGTGGCCGCGGTGGGCGGGATCCGCGCCGACTTGGGGCCCGGGACGCTGGTGATTCCCGACCAGATCGTCGACTACACGTGGGGACGCGGACACACCTTCTTCGAAGAGGACCTCCACTCGCCGGTGCACGTCGATTTCACCCGTCCCTACGACGAGGGGCTGGCGGCGGTGCTGGCGGGCGCCGCCGCGGGCGCCGGCGTTGCCGTCGCCATCGGAGGAACCTATGCCTGCACCCAGGGCCCGAGGCTCGAGAGCGCGGCGGAGATCGATCGCCTCGAGCGCGACGGCTGCGACTTGGTGGGGATGACCGGGATGCCGGAAGCCGCGCTCGCGCGCGAAGCGGGCATCGCCTATGCCCACCTCGCAGTCGTGGTTAACGAGGCGGCGGGCCGCGCTCCCGGCCCCATTTCGATGGCGGCGATAGCCGCAGTCCTCGAGTCCGCGATGGCGAAGGTGTGCAAGGTCATCCGGCATGCGGCCGCCCGCGGTCTCGGGTTGCACGATGGGGAGGGAGAAGCATTCGGATCGGTTCCGGTACGCCGGTGTCCCGATTGCGGATGCGAAGGAATGACCAGAGAACGCACTCCTGGCTACCGCGCCCACGGCCCCTGTCTGTGGATGTGCCGCGAGTGCGGAGCGAAGCGATCGGGAGGAGCGAGCTGGATCGACGAGCTCTTTCCGCCCTGAGCCGGCTCGGCCCGGGGCTGGGCCGGACGGCCCTCTTGCCGGTCTTTCACGCAGTTCGCTAGCTGCGTGTCACGCGGACGAGGAGTCCGAAGAGCGGGTGGTCGAGGTAGTGCAGCTCGCCCGGACGCATGCGCCGGCTCGCCGTCATGCGGTAGGCCAGCGGTGGCCCGATGTTCTCCGATGCCGGAGCGTCTCCGGCGCGCGCGAGGCCGGTCTCCCCTCCCGGGACGGCGACGGGATACGCTGCATCGGTCGAAGCGTTCCCCGGACTCGTCGAATCCGGCAGCGGCGAGACCGAGGCGGCCGACATCTCGTCGAGCGCGGCGGGCTCGCGTGGTCCCGGGCGCGCGGGCGTGGTCCCGGTCTCCTCGCCGGACGCGGCGCCCGCGGCGGAGAGCGCGCCGTAGTCGTCCCGCGAGCGCGGATCGTCGCGGTAGTAGAGCAGGTCGGCGTTCAGGTGCAGGAACTTGCGGAGGTAGAGGCGCACCGTGCCGTCGATGACGGGCCTCGCCCTCGCCTCGAAGCGACCGGTGGCGGATCCGGTCGCCGCATCCTTCCAGCCCAGGATGTGGACATGCCTCGCCCGGCGCGGGGGATACCCGGGCTGGCGCCAAGCGACATGGAGCAGGGGTCGGTAGTCCGGCGATGCGCGCAGGCGGCGGTAGACGCCGCCCAGACGGTGATGGCGCGGGTCGAGGAGTCGAAACACACGGGAAGCGGCCGCTCGGTCCTGACCCGAGTCACCGGCCTGCGCGCGCTCGGAGGCGCTGCCGAGCCCGACCGATTCGTCGATGGGGGGACGGCCCGGATTCGCGAGCCACACCTCGTCGTCGAGATTCCCGTCGCCGGTGCGCTCGAACACGATCAGCTCCACCTTGTACCAGCGTTCGTTCGCTGCCCGGCCTTCGGGCACGAAGCCGAAAGCGAAGGCCAAGGCGAGGAGCATCGCGGCGAAGGGACGTACAGACTTCAATTCGAGTTTCGGGATTCGAAATGCTGGCATCAGGCGATGGATTCCCGCTTCCGCGGGAATGACGGCTGCGGGATGGGTTCCCGCTCCCCGATCGGGGTCGGGGACAGGCTTCGCGGGAATGACGGCCATGGAGGGATTGGCGGCGGTCGCGGGAGTGGTGCGCCTTGCCCAGATGATGTCATTCCCGCTCCCCCTCCCGTCATTACCGCGCCCCCTACCGTCATTCCCGCGGAAGCGGGAACCCAATCCGGGCAACGAAGCCCGAAACAAGCGCTGAGAAACCCGGATCGGCGGCCGCTCAGGCCGCCTCCGGAAGCGCGAGGCGGTCGAGCAGACCGTGCAGGAGGACGACCCGGGCGGCCTCGTCCTCGATCTGCGCCGTCAGGCGGATCTTCTCGGCTCCGTCCAGCCGGTAGGTGGCGGGATCTTCCTGTACCAGCCTGACCACCTCCCCGGGGTCCACCGGAGGACGCGGCGAGAACACGATACGCCCGCCCATCGCCCCGAACTCGATCTTCCGCACGCCCAGGGGGGTCGCCTTCAGCTTGAGCTCGGTGATCCGGAAGAGCATGCGGGTCGGGTCGGGGAGGATGCCGAAGCGGTCCACCATCTCGATCTGGAGCTCGTCGAGCTCCGCCTTGCTCGAGACGCTCGCGATGCGCTTGTAGAGCAGCAGCCGGGTATGCACATCGGGCAGGAAGGTCTCGGGAATCAGGGCGGGCACGCGCAGGTCCACCTCGGCCCCGTGGTCCAGGGGCCGGTCGAGCTCCGGATTGCGCCCCTGGCGAAGCGCGTTCACCGCCCGCTCCAGCAGGGAGGTGTACAGCGAGTATCCGACCGCCTGGATCTGTCCGCTCTGCTCGTCGCCGAGCAGCTCGCCCGCGCCACGGATCTCCAGGTCGTGGGTGGCGAGCGTGAACCCGATACCGAGGTCCTCCAGCGACTCGATCGCTTCGAGGCGCTTGACCGCGTCCGCGCTCATCGCGCGGCGCGGTGGGACGATGAGGTAGGCGTAGGCGCGGTGGTGGGAGCGTCCCACCCGGCCGCGCAATTGGTGGAGCTGGGCGAGGCCGAAGTGATCCGCGCGGTTGATGATGATGGTGTTCGCGTTCGGTACGTCGATTCCGGTCTCGATGATGGTGGTGCACACCAGGACGTTGAAACGGCGGTGGTAGAAGTCGAGCATGGTCCCCTCGAGCACGCGCTCGCGCATCTGTCCGTGGGCGATGCGCACCTCGGCCTCGGGAACCAGCTCCTCGATGCGCCGGGCGGTGCGGCCGATGGTCTCGATCTTGTTGTGCACGACGTAGACCTGCCCGCCGCGGCTCAGCTCGCGCGCGAGCGCCTCCGCGATGAGCGGCCCGTCCCACTCCCGCACGAAGGTCTTGATGGAGAGGCGGCGCTCGGGCGGAGTCGCGATCAGCGAGAGGTCCCGCAGCCCGGAGAGCGCCATGTTCAGGGTGCGCGGGATCGGGGTGGCGGTGAGCGTGAGCACGTCCACTTCGCTGCGCAGCGCTTTCAGGCGTTCCTTCTGGCGCACTCCGAAGCGGTGCTCCTCGTCGATGACGACGAGTCCGAGGCGCTTGAAGCGGATGTCGGGCTGGAGGAGCTGGTGGGTGCCGATGACTATGTCGACCCGTCCCTCTTCCAGCGCCCGCACCACCTCGTCCCGCTCGCGGCGGGAGCGGAAGCGCGAGAGCTGCTCGATGCGTATCGGCCAGGGCGCGAAGCGATCGGTGAAAGTCTGGTGGTGCTGCTGAGCGAGCAGGGTGGTGGGCACGAGGACTGCGACCTGCCGATTGTCCTGCACCGCGATGAACGCCGCCCGCATCGCGACCTCGGTCTTGCCGAAGCCGACGTCGCCGCAGATGAGGCGCTCCATCGGCTTCTCGTCCGCCATGTCCGCGACCACCGCTTCGACCGCGGCCTCCTGGTCCGGGGTCTCCTCGAAGGGGAACTCGTCCTCGAAGGTACGCAGCTCCCGGCGCTCGAGGGCGAAGGCGTGGCCGTGGCGCGCGGCGCGCCGGGCGAAGACCTCGAGCAGCTCCGCCGCCACGTCGAAGGCTTTCTGCGCCGCCCTGCGGCGCGCCCGCGGCCACTGCTGGCCGCCCAGCCGGTGCAGGGGCGCCAGCTCGGGGTCGACGCCGGTGTAGCGGCTCACCAAGTGAAGGGAGGCGACGGGCACGTAGAGCTTGTCGCCCCCTTCGTACTCCAGGTTCAGGTACTCGCCCGCGATGCCGTCCACGTCGAGGGTGACGAGGCCGCGGTAGCGGCCCACCCCGTGGTCTTCGTGCACCACCGGGGCGCCGGGCGCGAGCTCCGCGAGATCGCGCACCAGCGCCTCGGAGTCCCGGTTGCTCCTCCGGCGCCGGCGGCGCTGCACCGCGCGCTCGCCGAAGAGCTGCGCCTCGGTCACGATGGCGAGGGGCGGGTCGAGCAGCCACGCTCCCTCCTCGAGTGGCGCGACGGCGATGCCCAGCGCCGCCTCGCCGTCGAGAAAGCCGCGCCAGTCGCCGGCGTCCGCGGGGCGCAGGCCGGAGGCGGCGAGCGCGTCGCGCAGGTGCTCGCGCCGTCCCGCGCTCTCCGCCACGAGCAGGGTGCGCCCCTCGAAGTCTGCGAGGAAGCGCTCGAGGGCGCGGAAGGGCTCCCGCGCGTGCGGGTTGACCGGCATGCCCACCGGGACGCGGGTGTCGTAGGCGGTGAATCCGCCCCGAGCCTCCTCTTCGTAGCGCCCGATGCGGACTTCCGCGTGCGACTTGAGCCTCGCGAAGGCCTCGTCGACGGCCAGGAACAGCTCCGAAGGCTCGAGCAGGGGGCGTTCCCGGTCGTGGTGGCGGCTCTCGAAGCGCTGCTGCGCCTGCTGCGTGAATCGCAGCGCGGCGTCGTGCACGTCTTCGGCGAGGATCACCAGGGTGTCCTCCGGCAGGTACTCGAAGAGGGTGGCGGTACGCTCGAAGAAGAGCGGAAGGTAGTACTCGATGCCGGCGGGGCTGCGGCCCTCGCTCACCTCGCGGTAGACGGGGCAGTCCTGCGGGTCGCCTTCGAAGCGCGCCCGCCACGCGCCCCGGAAAGACTGGATGGAAGCCTCGGTGAGCGGAAACTCGCGGGCGGGAAGGAGGCGCACGCGATCGAGGCGCTCGGTCGAACGCTGGGTCTCCGGGTCGAAGGCGCGGATGCTGTCCACCTCGTCGTCCAGGAGATCGATGCGCAAGGGGTGCGCGGAACCGCTCGGAAAGAGATCCAGGAGGGAGCCGCGCACCGCGAACTCTCCGTGGTCCATCACCTGGCCGACGCGGCGGTAGCCGAAGCGCTCGAGCCGGCGGCGCGTCTCGTGGAGGTCCAGGCGCTCGCCCGGCGACAGCACCATGCTGCTGCCGTGGACGAACTCCGGCGGAGAGAGGCGGCCGAGCAGGGTGCTTGACGGCACGATCAGGACGCCGCCGCGGCAGGTCGGCAGCCGGTAGAGCGTGACCAGCCGCTCCGAGACGATGTCCTGGTGAGGCGAGAACAGGTCGTAGGGCAGGGTCTCCCAGTCGGGAAAGTGCAGGACCTCGCCGCCCTCGGCCCCGAGAAAGAAGCCGAGCTCCGCCTCGAGGCGATGCGCGGCGGGCGTATCGGGCACCACCACCAGCACGAGCCCGGGGTGGCGGCGCACGCTCTCGGCGATCGCCAGGGCACGGCTGGCACCGTACAGGTGGCCCCATCGCGCCCGCCGGCCGGGGCCGGGCGGCAGGACCGGCTCGAGTGGAGAAGTCATGGGGTTGGCGCGCGCCTCGCATCGGGCGGCCGCCTGTCCGCCGCCCGGCCCCGAATTCTACCGTGCCCGATTTCGGGTTACCTTCTCCTTCGCGGACCGGGAGTCTCCGGCTCCGTGGAGGGCGAGCGGCACGAGGACACATGGCGATGAAGAAGCATCTGATCCTGATCCTGGCCTTGGCGCTGTCCCTGGCCGGGCTCGGCGCGCCCACCGTGGCGACGGCGGCGGCCAGCGGCGACACGAGCGGCAGCGAGACGACCCGCTCACGCTACGAGCGGGCGGTGGACCTGGTCGAGGCGGCGGACTACGAAGACGCGATCCGGATACTCGAGAAGCTCAGGCGCAAGGAACCCGACGACCCGGACGTGCTGAACCTGCTCGGCTACGCCCATCGCAAGCTCGGCCGCTTGGAGCCGGCTCTGGAGCTCTACCTGGACGCGCTCGTCATCGACCCCCGGCACCTCGGCGCGAACGAGTACCTGGGCGAGCTGTACCTGGAGACGGGTCAACTGGAAATGGCCGAGGAGCGCCTGGCCGAGCTCGCCGCCGCCTGTCCCTCCGGCTGCGAAGAACGCGACGAGCTCCGCCAGGCGATCGAGGCCTACAAGAGCGAGCACGGACTCGAGTAGCGTTCCGGAGCTTGCCGTGCCCCAGGCCTGGCGCCCGATCACCGACTACGAAGTCGATCCGGAGGAACTGTCCCACCGAGAGCTTCGCGCGCTCTCCGGCGTATGGATCGAGCGTCGGACCGAGCTTGCCGAATCCCGAAGCGTCTCGGAGTTCACAGAGCGGCTCGAGCGCGAGTGGGCGATAGAGACCGGCCTCATCGAGCGGCTGTATACGCTGGACCGCGGCATCACGGAGCTGATGATCGAGCACGGGATCAACGCGGCGCTCATTCCTCACGGTGCGGGAGACGAGGCGCCCACCCACATCGCAGCCATGATTGACGACCAGCAAGGTGCCATCGAGAGCGTCTTCACCTTCGTCAAGGGGAAGCGTCCCTTGTCCACGAGCTATGTCAAGGAGCTGCATAGCCTGTTCACCAGGAATCAGGAATTCGCCGAAGGCCGCGATCACTTCGGCCGCAGGACTCTCGTGCCATTGATCCGCGGTGACTACAAGCAACAACCGAACAATCCTGCGCGGCCCGACGGCTCAGTCCATCACTACTGCCCGCCGGAGCATGTCGCCGCCGAGAGGGTCAGGGCCTGTATTTGAAGGGATTGTGTGTCCGTAGCTCCGGAAACAACGAGAAGTCGCGGTCCCGGGTCAGCAGCGCCTCGATCCCGTGCGAGACGCAGATCGCCGCGATGCGGGCATCATGAACTACGCCGCCTACGACGTGAGGGCGGCGCACGAAGCGGCTCAGCGTGTCCATGAAGTCGCCGGTCTCGCCGATCATGCGGTTCGATGGCGACGCCGCCCACGCCTGGAGCTGGTTCCACGCGTGCTCCGGCGTGGTCGCTTCGTCGTTCCAGATGCGGCGGTTCGTCACCACGCTCAAGAACTCGTAGCAGCAGGGCCAGGGAATTGCCCATGCGCGACTGCCCTCGGCGAGCCCGACCATGAGCGCATGCGCCTCATCGCCGGCTCGCGCTTCGCGGCGGTGCGCGTAGACGAGCACGTTGGTATCTACGGCGATCAACGGGTTCCGGGATCACCGTAAATCGACTCGCGCAACTCCGGCCACGAGTACCGCTCGAGCGGATCGGGCGCGTTCGGATCGCCCACTCTCAGGTCGGGGAGTGTGTACCGGGGCGGTGGGGCTCGGGGCTCGAGCACGAGGCGGAGCCCTTCCTCGACCACGGCGCGCAACGGGCGCCCGGTGCCCCGGGCATGACGCTTCGCACGCACGAGGAGCTCATCATGGATGTCGAGGGTCGTTTTCATGGATCCATACTACCCATATTATCTGATATGGGGAAGCAATTCCTCGTGGGTAGGGGCACCGTCTCGCAGCCGGGGAACTCCGGCGCCGGCCGGCGTCTGCTGTGCCGCGCCGGTACCGCGGCGACGGGAGCCGTGGGGGCGGTGTCGAAGGGCATGTCCGGCCTCCTTTCCATTAGGCGAACCTCCATGCGGCGATGCGCGCTTCGTTCATCGGCCAGCGTGATGTCCCCGCGGTTTTCACTGAGACTTTGCACCCGCCCTTGCCCAACTTTCCTGTGACGAGGCATCGGGGGTCGAGCGCGCGGCGAACCCTCTCCACCAGACCCGTCACGGCCCGGCTCCGATTCGACTCGACAGCTCGGCCCACTCGTTGTGCAGCGCAGTCGCGACCTCATCGAAGCCGGAAGGATACAGACCGGAGTCGTCGAGACAGATTTCCCTGACGACCGACCCGTCGGATTGTCGCTTCGGCTCGAACAGCCACGCGCCCACTTGGTCGGGGCAGAGCGCGACGCCGTCACCGCGTTCGACCTCGGAGAGTTCCGAACGCCGCACGATGTTGGCGAGCTCTTCGAGTAGCCACTCGCTGTGGGTCGTGACGAGCACCCTTACGCCTGCATTGACGAGCGCCGCGAGCTGGCGGGTGAATTCGACCTGCATGGCCGGGTGCAGATGCGACTCCGGCTCCTCGATGATCAGCACGTTGCCGGGTTCGACCATGTGACGGAGATACAGCACCACCGGAGCGAGCTCCGAAACCATGGACGACGCGTTCATCAGGGGCAGGTCGTCCTCCCATCCGTCCGGCCGATAGGTGAAGCGCGGATAGTCTGTCGTGGCAGATCTGTCGACACCCACCGAGCCACCGAGCATGCTCTGTTCGATGTTCGCGCCGAGATCATGTTGGCGTTTTCGCCCGGGACGCCGGAGACGGTCGACTGCGATGAGTTGTTCGAGGAAGTCCGCCAACACCCCGGAGAGCATCGGTGTGCGGGCAGCCGGGCGGAGGCCCGCCGTCGACGCGCTTGCGATCAAGGCGCTGACCACGACGCTGTGGGCGTGCATCACGCCGGTCCGATCGGCGGGTAGATAGTACGCGGGAAGGTGCAGGGGGTCGGTGAGGTACGGCAGGGCGAGTTGGTGCAGAATTCCCGTAAAGGGACCCATGATCCACCGGATTCTGTCCCGTTCTTCTGCCTCCCGCTCTTCCACGCTCGTTCGGCGCAGTAGTTCGCTCACATGATCGACAGCCCCGGGGTTGACCGGTATCTCCTCGGGGATCGTCGTTCTGGATTCGGCTGCCTGCCCTGAGAGCGTCAACTGGTGCTCGAAACGTGCAGAGTCGCTTCGCATGCGTCGCCGCAGCTCGACCCGTGCGCCCTTTCTCCGTCCTCTCCGGGTCAACGTGCCGGCGTCGTCGATACCGAAGCAGCGGCAGATTTCACGACCGAGCGCATTTCCACTCTCGTCGAAGCTGGAACGAATCAAGTCCGTGACCGGAGCTCGCAGGAGAACACCCTGTCGTTCTGGCGGTTCCGGAGGGTCCTGAAGCTCTCGCGCTGTTTCCAGAAGAGCGGCGATAGTTGCATCGGGAAGCCATTCCGTCTTCAAGCCATGGAGTATCGGATAGCCTCTGTGAAAGGGACCGGGAACAAGTCCCGGGTCGCCACCAAAGAACCGATGCAGGGCATAGATCAGGATCGCGAGATAGGACTTTCCGGTGTTGCTCGGCCCGACGAATACCGTGAGCGGACGCAGATCGATCCTGGCTTCGACGATCGGCCCGAAGTCCGCCACCTCGAGCTCGAACGTGTCCTTTGTTACCGGTTCATTCATCGTTTCACTGCTCCTTCGGCGGTCCGTCTGCGAACCAGTTCGCGGTATCGTAGATGCGTTCGCCCTTCTCGAGGACGCGCCTGAGGAAAAGGATCGAGGCCTCGCGGCATGCCGGGGCCAAGGGGCGATCTTGGTCATCACGACCGTTCGCCACTACCGGAACATTGGTGTCGATCGTCCAGCGCCTCATCGGGCGGCGCCCTTCATCCTTCCGAGGCGCGCGAGCTCCGCTTCGGCGGTCTCCGTGAAGGCATCTCCCATGAACCGGTCCGGCCAGCTCCCGATGTTGCCGAATTCGTCCAGTCATCGTGCGACTCTCGTCATGCGCGTGGACGACGTCGGCCGCGTTGCCGAGCTGGACGAAGCGGCCGTTGAGCTCCAGCGTAGTGGCGCGCCCGGCGGTCTCCCGGGTCTGCTTCAGGAGCAGCAGGAACTGCGCAAGGCTCGATTTCCCCGACGAGTTCACGCCGAACAGCCCGGTGATCCGGCCGAAGTCGACCTCCGCCGCTCGCCAGCTCTTGAAGTTGCGGAGCTCGAGCCGCTTCAGCATGACTGCCGTCCGTCAGGGGCGAATGTCCGGAGAGCCACCGATGCGTCCCCTCCATCAGTCCGATGGCCCCGCCCGCGCCAGCACTTCGCTCAGTCCGCAGGTCACGCCGGTCGCCCCGAAATCCGGCTCTCGCGCGAAGGGTCTGCGACCATGGCACGACGCGCCGGCTCTTCCAGGCCGGCCGACAGCCAAGGCACGTCGAACGCTTCCGCGATCAGCGTCCGCTCGCCGTGGCGCAGCGGCCGGTACACGTGGACGCCGTGTCGGGGTCGTCCGGCTCCATCGCCCCGCGCCCCCACGCCGTCGCGCCGGGATCGATGGCTTGCGCAGGACCCGAGACGATGCCCTCAGCTCATTCGACCCGCTCATCGGGTTCGAGGCGCTTCAGGACGTCCGCGAAGTAGCGCCGGTAGTAGGCGAGGGCGCTCGCGCCGTTGGCGGCGACGTCGAAGATGCGCCACGCGGAGCCCGACCAGTAGAAGCGGAAGTCGAGACGCCCCGCGAGGCCGGAGGCGAAGATCACCCGCGCGGGCACCACGGTCTCCCCCGCGCTCCGCCCGGGGCGCGGCCGGTAGATGTCGATACGCGGCCGGGGCTGGCTGAAGCTGCCGAGGTTGCGGGCGAGGGCGCCGAGAAAGCGCTGTTCCAGCCTTCCTGCGAGCCGGGCGCGCTGCTCCGCATCGAGCCGGTGGTGGTATCGGCCGGCGGCCCAGGCCGCCATGTAGGCGAAGTCGACATGCGGCGCGAGCTCGCCGGCGAGGAATGCGGTGACCGCCTCCGGGGTCGGGTCGCGCACCCCGATCAGGAATCCGGTGAGACGGTCCATGCCGCGGGTCAGCACCCGGGCCGGCCCCGCCGGCGGGAGCTGCGAAGCGTAGCCGGCCGCGCTCGGGAGGGTCTGGGCGAACCCCGCCGCGGGGAGGCCCGACCAGAGGGCGAGGAGCAGCGCGAGGGCGCACCCGCGACCCCCGGCGCGCAGTGCCCGCGAGGAATGCCGCAGGAGCGTCGTCAAGGGTGGGGAATGCTCCGGTGCTGCTCGCGGAGGGCGCTGCAGTCGGGTCTCGGGCTCGGCACTCGCGATCCGGCGGGGGATGCGGGCTTCAGCCGGACTCCTCGACACGGTCCTTCGAGGCGGCGGCCTCGAACTCGAAGCACAGCGCGTCGTCCGCGACCGAGATCCGGACGTGCCCGCCTTCTTCCAGCCGGCCGAAGAGCAGCTCCTCGGCGAGCGGGCGCTTGATGTGCTCCTGGATGACCCGGGCCATGGGGCGCGCGCCCATGAGCCGGTCGAACCCGTTCCGTGCGAGCCAGGCGCGGGCCGCCTCGTCCGCCTCCAGGGTCACCCGCTTGTCCTCGAGCTGCCCTTCGAGCTCGATGATGAACTTGTCGACGACGTGGGCGATGACCTCCTCGTCGAGGGCGGCGAACTGCACCACCGCGTCCAGCCGGTTGCGGAACTCGGGGGTGAAGAGGCGCTTGATCACCGCCAGCGAATCGCCGGAGTGGTCCTGCCGGGTGAAACCGATCGAGGCCCGGTTCATCTGCTCGGCCCCGGCGTTGGTCGTCATGATCAGCATGACGTTGCGGAAATCGGCCTTGCGCCCGTTGTTGTCGGTCAGGGTGCCGTGGTCCATGACCTGCAGGAGCAGGTTGAAGACGTCGGGGTGGGCTTTCTCGATCTCGTCGAGCAGCAGCACGGAGTGGGGATGCTTGACGATCGCCTCCGTCAGCAGGCCGCCCTGGTCGAAGCCGACGTAGCCGGGAGGCGCGCCGATGAGGCGCGAGACGGTGTGCCGCTCCATGTACTCCGACATGTCGAAGCGCACCAGCTCCACCCCCATGAGCCGGGCGAGCTGGCGCGTCACTTCGGTCTTGCCCACCCCGGTGGGCCCTGCGAAGAGGTACGAACCGATGGGGCGCTCGGGCTCCCGCAAGCCGGAGCGCGCCATCTTGATCGCGGCGCCGAGGGTGTCGATGGCCTCGTCCTGGCCGTACACCACCATCTTCAGATCGCGCTCGAGCGTCCTCAGCATGTCCTTGTCGTTGGAGGAGACGGTCTTCGGCGGGATCCTCGCCATCTTCGCGACCACGCCCTCGACCTCCGACACCCCGACCGTCTTGCGGCGCTTCGAAGGCGGCAGCAGCTTCTGAGAGGCGCCCGCTTCGTCGATGACGTCGATCGCCTTGTCGGGGAGGTAGCGATCGTGGATGTAGCGGTGCGAGAGCTCCACCGCGACCCGCATCGCCTGGCGCGAGTACCGGATCTGATGGTGCTCCTCGAAGCGCGACTTGAGCCCGTTCAGAATCTTGACCGCTTCCTCGATGCTCGGCTCGGTGATGTCGATCTTCTGGAAGCGACGCGACAGCGCCCGGTCCTTCTCGAAGATGCCGCGGTACTCGTGGTAGGTGGTGGAGCCGATGCAGCGCAGCTCGCCCGATGCGAGCATCGGCTTGATGAGGTTGGAGGCGTCCATCACCCCCCCGGAAGCGGCGCCCGCGCCGATGATGGTGTGGATCTCGTCGATGAACAGGATGGCGCCCCGTTCCTTGTCCAACTGGGCGAGCACGCCCTTGAGCCGTTTCTCGAAGTCGCCCCGGTACTTGGTGCCGGCGAGGAGGGCGCCGAGGTCGAGGGCATGGAGGGTGCTCTCGCCGAGGACTTCCGGCACCTCGCCCTCGACGATCATCTTGGCCAGCCCTTCCGCGATCGCGGTCTTGCCCACCCCGGCCTCGCCGACGTAGAGCGGGTTGTTCTTGCGCCGCCGGCAGAGGATCTGGATGGTGCGCTGCACCTCCGCACGCCGTCCGATCAGAGGGTCCACCTTGCCGAGGAGGGCCTGCTCGTTGAGGTTGACGGTGTAGGCCTCGAGCGGCGATCGGGCGGACTGCTCGGCCGGCTTCTCCTCCTCGGCGCCGGGGGTGTAGGCGTCGCCCTCCTCGTTGTCGTGGACCTTCGATATGCCGTGGGAGATGTAGTTGACGACGTCGAGGCGGGTGATGCTCTGGCGCCCCAGGAAGTAGACCGCCTGCGACTCCCGCTCTCCGAATATCGCCACCAGTACATTGGCGCCGTTGACCTCTTTCTTGCCCGAGCTCTGGACGTGGAACACCGCGCGCTGGAGGACGCGCTGGAATCCCAGCGTGGGCTGGGTCTCGCGCTCGTCCTTCGGCGTGAGCATCGGGGTGCTCTCCTCGATGTACGCGGTGAGCTCCCCGCGCAGCTTGTCCATGCCCGCCCCGCAGGCCTTCAGCACCTTGCTCGCGGCCGGGTTGTCCAGCAGTGCGAGCAGCAGGTGCTCGACGGTCATGAACTCGTGGCGCTTCTCGCGGGCCTCGCGAAAGGCCATGTTCAACGTGAACTCGAGCTCCTTACTCAGCATCGTGCTTACCGTGAGGTGCGGCCTCAGGCCTTCTCCATGGTGCAGAGCAGCGGGTGCTGGTTCTCTCGCGAGTAGTCGTTGACCTGTTCGACCTTGGTTTCCGCGATCTCGCGGGAGAAACACCCGCACACGCCCTTGCCCCGGGTATGAACGTGCAGCATCACCCGCACCGCGTTCTCGCGGTCCAGCCCGAAGAAGCACTCGAGCACGTGCACCACGAATTCCATGGGGGTGAAGTCATCGTTCAGCAGTACGACATTGTAGAGGGGCGGGCGCTTCAGCCGGGGCTCGGCTTCCTTGACCGCCAGGCCGTGGTCGGGTTCCTGTTCGGGTCGACGGGCCATGGCGCGGGATTCTAGCCCAGGAAGCCCCATCAAGAATCCCCTGTTCGAGAATTCGCCGCTCGAGAACCCCCCGGCCGGGCGTCGATGCGGTGGGCCGGGCGGGATGCCGGACGAGGCGGGTCTTGCGGCCCGGTCTGCTCGGGGTCGTCGCCCGCGAAGCACGCGGGGTCCATCATGCGGATGAAACGCTTGGCGGCGGGAGACAGGAACTTGCCCCGGCGCAGCACCACCCCGTAGGTGCGCTTGGGGAAGTACCGGCTCAAGGGCTTCACCGCCAGCTTCTCCCGGCCCGTGATGCACAGCCCCGAGACGATGGAGATGCCGAGGTTGAGCTCCACGTAGCGCTTGATCACCTCCCATCCTCCCGCTTCGAGGGTCACCTGGAAGGGGACGCCGTGCTGCTGGAAGACCAGATCGACCACGTGCCAGGTGCTCAGGTGCCGCGGAGGCAGGATCAGGCCGTAGGCTCCGATGGCGCTCAGGCTCGGCCGTTCCTGGGAAGCGAGCGGGTGGGACTTGGCGGTGATCAGGACCGTGTCGTAGGAAAAGGTGGGGCGGTACTCGATGTCGGCGGGAAGATCGAGCATCGAGCCGACCGCGAAGTCCACTTCGTCGGCGCGGATCTGGGCGAGGCCGTCCCGGCCGGTGACGTTGTGCAGGCGCACACGGATCCCCGGGTACTGCGAGGCAAAGCGTTTCATGAAACGTGGGAGAATGTAGAGGATGGTCGACTCCCCCGCCGCGATGTCGAGCTCTCCCGAGGCGACCTGACCGAGGCGCTCGGCGAAGGCGTCGCCGAGGTTGTCGATGCCCTCCACCAGCGGCACCGCGAGCTGGTAGAGCACCTCGCCCTCCGGCGTCAGGGAGATGCGGGGACCCTTGCGCTCGAAGAGCGTCACCGCGAGCTCGTCCTCGAGCGCCCGCACCTGCAGGGAGACGGTGGGCTGGCTCAGGGACAGACGCTCGGCTGCGCGGGAGATGCTGTTCGCCTGGGCGGCGTGGCAGAAGGCCCGCAACTGCTTGAGGCGGCTCTGTTTGTAGTAGAAGCGGGGAGGCTCCGCGGACATCGGGAGGCAGCGCCTTTACATTGACATTTCAAATAGTGAACATTTGGTAGATTGCATTGTCAAATGTTTTTTTCCGCCTAGCATTCGGTATGTACCCGTGCCGCCGCGGCGTCCCGTGCCGGCACGGTTCGAACGGGACGGCCGTCCGGGAGAGTCCGATGAATGCCGATATCGAGGTGCGGGATGTGGAGCGGGCGTGGCGCGAGAGTCCCCGCTGGCGGGGGGTGCGGAGAGGCTACCGGGCCGCCGACGTAGTCCGGCTCCGTGGCTCGGTACCCATCGAGTACAGCCTCGCCCGTCGCGGTGCGGAGAAGCTCTGGGACCTGATGCAGCGCCGGCGCTGCGTGCGTGCGCTCGGGGCGGTGACCGGGAACCAGGCCGTCCAGATGGCCAGGGCGGGGCTTCAGTCCATCTATCTCTCGGGGTGGCAAGTGGCGGCCGACGCAAACAACGCCGGTCAGATGTACCCGGACCAGAGCCTCTATCCGGCCGACAGCGCCCCCGACCTCATCCGCCGGATAAACGGCGCGCTCGCACGTGCGGATCAGATCCACCATGCCGAAGGCGACGACGGCATCGACTGGTTTCTTCCCATCGTGGCGGACGCGGAAGCGGGTTTCGGCGGCGTCCTCAACGCCTTCGAGCTGATGAAGGACATGATCGACGCGGGCGCGGCCGGCGTGCACTTCGAGGACCAGCTCTCCTCGGCGAAGAAGTGCGGGCACATGGGCGGCAAGGTCCTGCTCCCCACCCGGGAGTCGGTGCAGAAGCTGATCGCGGCGCGGCTCGCGGCGGACCTGTGCGGGGTGCCGACGGTCCTCGTCGCGCGCACCGATGCCCTCGCCGCGAGATTGCTCACGAGCGACGTCGATCCGCGCGACCAGCGCTTCGCGACCGGCGGCCGCACGACGGAGGGCTTCTACCGGGTGCGTTGCGGAATGGAGCAGGCGGTCTCCCGGGGGCTCGCGTACGCGCCCTACGCGGATCTGCTGTGGTGCGAGACCTCCACCCCCGATCTCGGGGAGGCGCGGGAGTTCGCCCAAGCCATCCACGCGCGCTTCCCGGGCAAGTGGCTCGCCTACAACTGCTCGCCCTCCTTCAACTGGAAGGCGAAGCTCGGCGACGCCGCGATCGCCCGGTTCCAGGACGATCTCGCGGACCTGGGCTACCGCTACCAGTTCATCACCCTGGCCGGGTTCCACTCGCTCAACTACGGAATGTTCGAGCTCGCGAGCGGCTACCGTGAGCGCGCGATGAGCGCCTACGTCGCGCTCCAGGAGGCGGAGTTCGCCGCCGAGACGCGCGGCTACACCGCTCACAAGCACCAGCGCGAGGTCGGGGCGGGATACTTCGACGAGGTGACCCGGGTCGTCACCGGCGGCTCGAGCTCCATCACCGCGCTCTCGGGGTCCACCGAGGAGGAGCAGTTCGAGGACGCAGGCCACCACGAGCCCGTCACCGTCTGAGCGCAGCGACGCCCGGCCCTCTCGCTTCGAAGGGAGGCCGGGCCGGGAGCGGCGGGCGAGTGTACCCGTGTTCGGTTGGCGCCCATGGATCCCCGCCCCCGATCGGGGTCGGGGACGAGCTTCCGCCCCCGCCGCGGATGGACCGCGCCGGCCGACCGGGCGCGCGGCTACTCCTCCGCGCCCTCCTCTCCGAGGTGACGGGCGAGGTACAGGGCCTGCCCCAGGACGAAGAGCAGCGTGAGGCCCATCAGGCCGAAGAGCTTGAAGTTCACCCAGGTGTCGGTATCGAAGCGATACACCACGTAGAGGTTGAGGAGGCCCATCGAGAGAAAGAAGAGCACCCATGCGAAGTTCAGCCTCGCCCACACCGCGGCCGGCAGGCGGAGGCTGGACCCCATCCCCCGTGCCACCAGATTGCGCTCACCGAAGAAATGGCTGCCGAGGAAGGCGAGCGCGAAGAGCCAGTTGACGACGCTCGGCTTCCACTTGATGAACATCTCGTCCTCGAGCAGGAGGGTAGCGCCGCCGAAGACCACGACCAGGGCCAGGGTGATGAGGTGCATCTTCTCGACCCGGCGCTTCATCGCCCAGGTGATCGCGACCTGGACGCCGGTGGCGACGATGATCACCGCGGTGGCGGCGAGGATCCCCTCCTGCTGGTCTTCGAAGAGCTTGAAGGTGATGAAGAACAGGAGAATGGGGAAGAAGTCGATGAGCAGCTTCATGCGCGCCGGAGGGGTCCTGGCGGAATCGTCGGTCCAGTCTAACGGAAAGTCTGCATTTCTCATCGAGCTTCGTAGCGAGGGCCGGCTCCTCGAAAGTCGCCATGACGGCTTCGGACTCCGAGTCTCGGGATTCGTTGACCGATAGGGATTCCAGTATTTCGAACCCCGCAACTCGACTCGTGAAGGGTCCTGGTAGTGAGGGAGGGCTCCGGCACTGCCCGAGGGCTTGGCGCTTCCCGCGGCGAACGCGAGCTATACTCGCGCCCCTTTCGCCGCCCTCCGACCCGAGCGTGAGCCAGCTCTTCGTCGTGCATCCGAGCAACCCGCAGCGACGGCTGCTCGCGCAGGCGGTGGCCATCCTGCGCACGGGCGGACTCATCGTGTATCCGACCGATTCGTGCTATGCGCTCGGCTGCTGCATCGGCAACAAGGGGGCGATGGAGCGCATGCGGCGCATCCGGCGCCTCGACGGCGACCACAACTTCACGCTCCTGTGCGGCGACCTCTCCGAGCTCGCCACCTACGCCAGGGTCGACAACTCGGCGTTCCGGCTCATCAAGTCGCTGACGCCGGGGCCCTACACCTTCATCCTCCCCGCGACCCGCGAGGTCCCCCGGCGCCTGCAGCACCCGCGCCGCCGCACCATCGGCCTGCGGATGCCCGACCACCGGGTCGCCGCGCGCCTGCTCGAAGGCCTCGGAGAGCCGTTGATGAGCTCGACTCTGATGCTGCCGGGGGACGACGTGCCCCTCGGCGAGCCGGAGACGATGCGCGAGCGCCTGCAGCACGAGGTCGACCTCGTCATCGACGGCGGGCACTGCGGACACCATCCCACCACCGTGATCGACCTCACCGGCGGGGCGCCGTCGGTGCTTCGCGAGGGTCTGGGTCCCCTGGACGGTCTCGCGTGAGGATCGGGGCGGCGTCCGGCGGCGCGCGCGGTGGGCGACGGACCCCGACCCTCGCGTTGCGGCGCCGGATGCGGGTTAGAATGCGGGTTCGATCGAAACGGAGGTTTGCCGGCACCGCCGTGTCGCGCTCCGGGCCGGCCGCGGCCTGACCCATGGATCCGCTCCACCCTTCCCACCGGCGCGTGCTCTCCGGCATGCGGCCCACCGGACAGCTCCACCTCGGCCACTACCACGGGGTGCTGAAGAACTGGGTCCGGCTTCAGCACGAGTACGAGTGCTTCTTCTTCGTCGCGGACTGGCACGCGCTCACGACCCACTACGGGGACTCGCAGATCATCGGCGAGAACGTGTGGGACATGGTGATCGACTGGCTGGCCTCGGGCATCGATCCCGGCGACGCGACACTCTTCATCCAGTCGCGGGTCCCGGAGCACGCCGAGCTGCACCTCCTGCTCTCGATGATCACGCCGCTCGGCTGGCTGGAGCGGGTCCCGAGCTTCAAGGACCAGCAGGAGAAGCTCAAGGGACGCGATCTCGCGACCTACGGTTTTCTCGGCTATCCGCTGCTCCAGAGCGCGGACATCCTCGCCTACAAGGCGGGTCTGGTGCCGGTGGGCGAGGACCAGGTCGCCCACATCGAGCTCTCGAGGGAAGTCGCCCGGCGCTTCAACCACGTGTTCGGCCGCGAACCCGGCTTCGAGGAGAAGGCGGAATCGGCGGTGCGCAAGCTCGGCCGGAAGAACGCGAAGCTCTACCGCCGGCTGCGCAAGGAGTACCAGGAGCAGGGGGACGACGAAGCGCTCCACAAGGCGCGGGCTTTGCTCGAGAACCAGCAGAACATCACGCTCGGTGATGGCGAGCGCCTCTTCGGTTATCTCGAAGGCGGAGGCAGGGTCGTTCTGCCCGAGCCCCAGGCGCTGCTGACGGAGGCCGCGAAGATGCCCGGCCTCGACGGGCAGAAGATGTCGAAGTCCTACGAGAACGTGATCACGCTGCGCGCGGACCCGGAAACCGTGACCCGGAAGCTCCGCACCATGCCCACGGATCCGGCGCGGGTCCGGCGCAGCGATCCCGGAGAGCCCACCCGCTGCCCGGTCTGGGACCTCCATCGGATCTATTCGAGCGAAGAGACGAGGCAGTGGGTGGAGCAGGGGTGCCGGAGCGCCGGCATCGGATGCCTGGACTGCAAGAAGCCGGTGATCGATTCGGTGCTCGCCGAGCAGGTGCCGATCCGTACCCGCGCCGAGGAGTACCTCGCCAACCCCGAGCTCGTGCGCAACATCATCGCCGAGGGCTGCGAGCGGGCCCGCGATGTCGCACGGGAGACTCTGGACGACGTCCGCCAGGCGGTCGGAGTGGTGTATCGCTGAAGCGGCAGGGACATTCGGAAGTCGATGTCGGGCGCTCGTCCGGGCATCCGAGCCCGTCATTCCCG